>JACOUK010000023.1 GCA_016177905.1 Candidatus Spechtiibacteriota bacterium
GATGCACAACAATGGTCGTTACTTCCGACCGTTCGAGAACGCGCTCTGCCACATCTCCGAATTCGAGTTCGGTAAACGAACGATCCCTGTGCGCCGCAAGAAGCAGGAGATCGTAGCCTTCAGATTTTTCAATGATCCATCCTGCAATATCGGAGATGTTACGAGCAATCTCCAGCTCTCCAAAAGAACGAAGCGCTCCTAATTCTTCCCGCACTTTTCTTGCCGCTTTTTCTTTTCTGCGCGGTTCTTCCGCGTGAATAAATTTGAGATTCGCCAATTGTCCAGTGACTGTCCCAAGGGCGAGAGCCGTGTTACGTAAAAGATTCGCGTGCGGATTTATAACATACGGCACCAAACATGACATGCTCTCCCTTAAAATTGCGCCCTGTGAACGAACTTTTACGATCATAATATGGCATTGAATCTGGCGCAAAACTCTCGCGAGGACTTGCCACACAAATCCTCTTTTCAAAACTTCAACATGCTCAAACGGCATCAAAAGCACATCCGCGTCTATCTTTTGCGCGATCTTAAGAATGATCTGCGCGTGGCCAAACCGTTCCATCTGCTCAATGGATGGAGGCACGTCTGATATCGCGGCAGAACTAAAGCGAATACTCACTGGATCTGCGAAAGACTGCACTTCGCGAATAACTTCTTCGTAAAATTCTTTTGCCGAACGTATCATATCCCTCTTTTCGGTTGTGAGGGTTTTGAATTCCTGTAACGAAGTGACACCCAAAGGAAGCTCTTGGAGCAAACAGACATACACGCCCGTGTTGCGGCTTCTTGCAATCGCGCAAGCTATGCGAAGCAAGACTTTCCAGTTTGTTTCCTTCCGCAGAGGGCAAAAAACTTTCGCGTACGTTTGAGGACCAAGAGGCGAAAATGCCTCATAGACTATGGCGCTGTCAATTTCTTCTTCAATGTTTTTCTTCGCGAACAGAAACCATGTCAGAAGCCCCGCGACAAACCAAAGAGTAACGATCGTAACCCCCCAGGAACTTACAGAAAAAAGAGGAATCGCGACAACAACATACCCAATGGCCGCAAGGACATTCAGCCATGGAAAAAATGGGACCTTGTAAGGCCGGATAATTTCCGGGCGATTCAGCCGGATTTTGATCAGCGCAAGATTAACCCAGAGAAACAGGAATATAAAAAGCAAATTCGCGACAGCCGCGATATCTTGAAGCGGCAAGACAACGATCATAAATATCATGCCGATTGCTGAAAGAGGAATTGCGATTTTTGGAGCGCCCCGGTTATTCAATATCCCCATTTCGCGCGGAATGCTTTTTGCTCTCGCAAGGGCTACCGCCGCGTGGCTTGAGGAAAAGATGGTCGAATTGAGCGCCGCAAGCGATGCCATAAAGCCAGCCCCCAACATCGCGACTATAAGAACACTCCCCCAAAGGAAAAATGAGGCGCTTTTTGCAAGCGCTCCCTCTCCCGCGTCCGCAAGAATCTGCGAGCTTCCGGCGCCGCCGTGCGTTCCGGCAATCGCGGCAATCGCAATTCCGACATACAATACCGTGATAATCGCGTAGGAAAAGAAAAGCGCCCGCTTCAAATTCTTTTTTGGATCTTTAATCTCTTTCACCGCCTGCGCCACAATCTCCGACCCCTGAAACGCAAGCGAGAATATTCCCATCGCCGTGATGAAACCCCACGGTCCTTGAGGAAGAAGCTCGTCGAAATTCTTTTTCGTACCGCCAATATCGGTGAATATACTCGCTATTCCAAGGCCAATATAGACTCCGAGGACTAGAAGGAGGGCAAGCACAAGATACATCCCGAACGCCCCGCTTCGCGACGCGCCCATAAGGTTTATAATGGTCAACATCGCCACAAAGCCGCTCGCGATAAGAGGGATAAACCCTCCCCATACGGAATCAATCCCAAAATGCGGCAGCAGGTAATTTGAAAGAATTGCCGCGGCGAAATAACCGATATTTAATGCGTATACTGCGCACGCAACTGTGTGCGCTCCCCACGAAGCCCAGCCAGCCAGATGCCCCCAGTCATTCCCAAACGCCATCTTTATCCAAGCATACCCTCCCCCGGTGTCAGGAATAGACAAGCCAAGTTCAGTATATGCCATCACTGTCGGGAAGTTGAGGAGTGCCAAAAGAATAATAACCAATAGGAATGATGGTCCGCTATATCCCACTGCAAAACCGGTGAGGCCAAAAAGTCCGCCGCCAATAAGGCTTCCAATCCCGAGCGCGAAGACTGTCACCCACAGCCCCAAAATTTGCTTGAAGTCTCGATTGCTTTCTAGCATCCGTTACTCTCCTGTACGATTTCTGCTGTTTTGTTTTCAATGTTCTTTCATTTTCACCACCCTATACGATACCACTTTCCCTCCAAAAAGTCCAGAGCGACAAAAAAGGCTGTCGAGAAGAGAACAAAAATTTACGTAGCCCCAAGGGGATTCGAACCCCTGTTGCCAGAATGAGAATCTGGATTCCTAGACCAGACTAGAAGATGGGGCCAATACGTGTATGCTGTATACTATATACAACATACGATATACTAGTCACTTGGCGGGATCTCGTAGTAATGCAGTATATACTCCGCGATCTCCGAAAACAAGGGGGCCGCGCTTGACTCCGCGAAATTCACTCCTTTTGGATTATCGAGCTTGACAAGCGCGACAAAGCGCGGATTATACGCGGGCGCGAATCCGATAAACGAATGAATCGTCTTATCGGAATATCCTTTCCTGCCTTCTTGTACGACTTGCGCGGTGCCGGTCTTTCCCGCGATTTTATATCCCTTTACTTTCGCCCTTTTTGCGTGCCCGTTTTCCACAACGCTCACAAGCATGCTTGTAATCTGCCCCGCAGTCTTTGGGGAAATCGGAGTCCCGATAATTTCTGGCGCCACTCTGCGATTTCCTATTTCCTTCACCACATGCGGCTTCATTATTTGCCCTCCGTTCGCGAATGCGGAAAACGCGGAAGTAAGCTGTATCGGACTTACGGCAATCCCCTGACCAAAAGACGCAGTCGCGAAATTCACATCGCGAAATTTTTGAAAAACATTCTTCATATCCCCTGCGACCTCTCCCTGCAAATCAACTCCCGTCCTTTCCCCAAAACCAAAACGTTGCGCATACTCGCGAAATTTTTCATGCCCCAGTTTTTTCTCTGCAAATACCGCTCCGGTATTTAAAGAAAGTTCGAGCACATTCGTCATGCTCTGCACTCCGTACGTTTTCTCGCCAGCATTGCGAATCGTATGATCTCCCACAACAACCAAGCCTACGTCTTCATATTGCGTGGCCGGACTCACAGCCCCCGTATCCAGAGCGGCGGCCATCGTAAACGGCTTAAAAATGGATCCTGGCTCAAACATTTTTTGGGTAATGCCATTCAAAAACACATCGATATTTTTTACTTCAGAGTACATATTCGGATCAAATGAATCCGCGGACGCAAGCGCGATAATCTCGCCGGTTTTGGGATTTACGACAACTCCCGATGCCCCGTCCGCGTCAAATTGGTCTTTCGCGTTCTGAAGTTTTTTCTCCAGCATAAACTGGATATTGTAATCGAGACTTAAAAAAAGATCATCCCCGTACAATGCCTCATCGTAAAATCCCTCGACCCCATACTGCCCCGCCCTTCTTTCTCCTTCATACCCGACAAAACCAAGAGTATGGCTCGCAAGACTCTTCTCCGGGTAATAACGCAATTTTTCTTCTCCGATATAAATGCCCTCAAGGTTCAACGCTTTTATTTTCTGTACGATCTCGCTATCAATCCTGTGAGCGAGGGGTTCATACGGGTCTTGACGATTCTGAATTCGCTCTCTCAACTCATCTTTTGCGTTTTGTACATTAAACTCTCTTTGGCTTGAGGTCGCCTGCGCGGATTCTTCCTTAAATAGCAAAGGGACAAGTTGTGTTACGATCTCATCGCTGTCCTTTATTTCTTTTGGAACCGCGTACACAAAAGACCACTCTTTATTTGTCGCGACAAGACGAGTGTTGTTTGCGCCGCCGAATCTACTTGTAGTGAGCTCGCTGAATCTATCCTCAAAAAAGATATTTCCCCGCTCGCGCGCCGCATCCGTGTATTGGCTCTGCTCGCCGCGCCAAAGCGCCGCGTAGTATCCCCCTTTTGTCACCTGAAGATAAAATACGCGGGCTCCGATAGTAAGTCCCCCGCGCTTTCAGCCTGAAGATTCAAAAGAGAATGATTTTCAGATTGCGATATCTCAAGCGCCGTATACGTATTCTTTAGTTTCTGAATGTGACTCGCGATTCGCTCCATTTGAAGGTTCTGTTTTGAGATACCGTGCACCTCGTAGACATACAACAGGAAAAACGCGAATGCGCATACGCCAAGGGCGATGTGACAGGCGCCTATCGTCATTTTTGGTTTTTTTTGCGATTCTCCTGTCATACTTTTTCCGCGTCTTCGTAATAATTTTTAATCTAGGCGATCCCCCCGCCTCGCCGTAGCCCCGCGACTGCTCGCCTCGTCTTCGACTCGCCGAAGCGGGCGGGGCGAAGGCGGGCCCTTCAGCTCTCTTTGAGTATTTTTGAAACATGTGTTTCACGATCCGATCTTCAAGCGAATGAAATGAAATTGCGGCGATTTTTCCCCCCGGCCGAAGCGCTTCAATCCCTTCTTTGATTCCCTCTTCAACATACCGAAGCTCTTCGTTGACTGCGATGCGCAATGCCTGAAACGTGCGAGTGGCAAAATGAATTTTTCTTGCCGCCTTTGAAGAAGGTGCGGCGCGTAAGATAATCCCGACTAACTGGTCCGTCGTTTGAATCCGCTCTCTTTTTCGCGCGCTCGCTATTTCTTTTGCGATTTGGCGCGCGTATCTTTCTTCTCCGAATTCACGAATGACGCGCTCGAGCGCTTCTTCCGGCCAAGAATTTAAAATATCTGCCGCAGTTTCCGTATTTCGTGTTCTATCAAAACGCATATCAAGCGGCTCAATGTTGCGAAAAGAAAATCCCGCGCCGCTCTCGTCTAATTGCCAAGAAGAAAGTCCAAAATCAAATAACACACCAGACACCGGCCCAAATATATGCCCCTGAACTATTGCGCCCAAATCAGCAAAATTCCCATGATGCAGAAGCAAACGCTCTCCCACACCGAGCGACTCTGCGCGTTCGTAAAGATTCTTCACCATTTCCGCGTCGCGATCAATCCCAAGGAGCATGCCGCTCGGCGCAGTCATTTTAAGAATCGCAAGCGCGTGCCCCCCATCTCCGACTGTGCAATCAATAAAATTCTCCCCCGGTTTTGGATCCAGATATTCTAAAACTTCATTGAGAAGAACAGGAATATGCGCCATAGATTTACACTCCTAATTCTCCGAGCCTCTCCGCCATATTTCCAATCTCTTTTTCGCTGCGATTCTTGTATTCTTTCCATAGTTGTTCATCCCAAATCTCTAAACGGTTGAATACTCCGATGATCACTGCCTGTTTTTTTAAAGACGCGTATTCTTTTAAATAGTCTGGGATCAATACTCTTCCAAGTCCGTCGAGAGCGGCGTCCATGGCGCCCGCGAGCATGAGGCGCAGAAATCCCCGCGCGTCATGCTGCCCAAGCGGAAGGCTTCCCAATTTTTGCGCGAGCTCATTCCATGCAACTTTTGGAAAAACAAAAAGACAATTATCCAATCCTCGCGTAATCACCGCTTCTTTCCCAACTTCTTTTCGAAATTTCGCCGGAAGCGCGAGCCGCCGTTTTTCGTCTATGATATGGGAGTATTCTCCAATGAACATAAATTTCCGCCATACTAGACTCCACTTATCCCCACATAATCCCATTTTATTCCACACCTCATATCAAGTCAAACCATGGTTATCCACAATGTTTTCCAATAAAAAAACCCCGCAGTTGCGGGGCTTTTTGCGCTACACACGGACTAGCACCCCTTCATTTATTCGCCCTTTATTGTCTTTGTGTCACGAGAGGAAGCTCTATGAAAAAAGTCGTACCGC
>JACOUK010000056.1 GCA_016177905.1 Candidatus Spechtiibacteriota bacterium
TCAACGCGTTTCGCGACGATCCAGACGCCATACGCAAAGACGTGATGGCGTATGTCAACATGATTATAGGCATAGGCGACGAAAGAGTAGGGCCCGACAGGATATGGCGGTATGAAGATCCGCAGACCAAAGAGATGAAACCGATCAAAATAGACGAAAGATTCATTAAGAGCGTTGAGTCCCGGTTTGGCGTCAACAGCGAGGAGACCCGGGAAACCCACCGCACCACCATCCGAAAAATTTTCGGTCAAAGACTTACGACTGACCGCAATTACGACTTCATGGATAATGAACGCTTGGTTGAAGCGGTAACCGACGTAAGGCTGGAGTCCGATGTTGCGGGAGCGGCAAGCTTGGTTGGAGCCCTTTCCAACAAGACCAACGAAGAAAATGTGAAGATTTACAACCGCATGGTCGACACGATGTTTACGAAATTGGGCTATTGTCGAACCTGCGCTGAAAAAACGATTGAATACTTCATTGAAAAAGTAGACGAGAGCTAAAAACATACCCCTCCCGCAAGGAGGGGTTTATTTCCAAGGAAGGATGTATATCATGCTTCCTTGGAGATGAGTGTCACAGCTCATATTGTACTTTGAAATCGCCGGAAAGCCCGCCTCCGCCCCGCAACTGCGGGGCTACGGCGAGGCAAGGGAGGAGGAATGATGGAAGCCAAACATATAACCGAACTCGATAAGCTTGGCATGCAGATTGCGGCAAAAGCAATGCTTGAAAAAAAATCTGGATTGTCCGGATTTTTACGCGAACAAAAACTCTTCGGCAATACCTCATCGCTTCAATCTATAGAAGACCTGGTAAAACGAGATAAAGAGAGAGAACAGGATGGTTTTCCAAGAAAAATAAGATGGCGAAGAGTGCTCGTTGCCCCGGGAAAAGTGCTGAACATCCCCTTTGTCGTAGAAGAAAAATTGGTGCACGCCGCATTTGAGCCGAAGAATCTGGCAAATCTTCAGGTGCCGTCTGCCCAATATCCGGCCCAAAACCAACCGGACATCGGAGAGTCTCCCGGACACGGCGACGGAGAAGTCGGGGATGTGGTAGGAGAAATACCCATCCGCGATATTGGCCAAGGAGACGGGGACGGCGACGAAGACGGCGACGGCGATCAGCCCGGAAGTCCGGGCGCCGGCGATGACGACGCGGAACACTTTGAAGAAGACGCTTACGAAACCGGAAAACGGCTGATGGAACAGATGAAGCTCCCCAACCTCAAGGAAAAGGTCAAAAAAGTGCCGACCGACGAATACACCTACGATCTGACCGACCGTCATGACGGTTCGGGCCAGGTTTTGGATGAAGAAGAAACCTTAAGCCGGATCCTCGAGACAAACATCATCCTGGGGAGAATTACGAAAGACAATATTGATACCACGAAAATAATCATTGATCCGGACGATGAGGTGTACCGCGTTCTTTCCAAGGAAAGAATTTGGAAAGCGCAGGCAATGGTCTTTTTCATAAGAGACTGCTCGGGCTCAATGTGGGGAGAACCAACAAGGGCGCTTGTCAGCCAGCATTTGCTTATTTACGCATGGCTTTTATACCAGTACGAAAAAAGAGTCATCCCGCGCTTTATTGTTCACGATCACGCCGCGATAGAAGTTACGGCAAAACAATACTTTTACTACAACTCTTGGGGCGGAACTTACATCCCGTCAGCTTATAAGAAAGTGAACGAAATTGTTGAGGGAGAGGCCTTGGAGAACCTCTACAACATTTATGTTTTTCAGGGCACAGACGGCGACGACGGGGATGACGGCACAGAGGCGATTCCGCAAATCAAAAAAATTTTGTCCTATACCAACCGCATGGGCGTTACTCTCTTCAAGCACCGTTACTACGAAGAGCAGAAAATGAAAACCATATTTGAAGAGTATGTGGAAAGAGGCGAAATCCTTTCAAGGCGCGACGTCTTCCGTATGCACATTATGTCGCGCGACTTCTGGACCCGGATAACCGATGAAATGAACCTTGAAGCAATCAAAGCGCTGATCGCGCAGGACTAGAGAGGTTAATAATGAAAATCTTAGATCAAACAGCCAAGCAGGAAATGGAAGAGTGCAAGAAAAGAGCGCGGGCCGCGGGGCTTGAGTTTCAAGACAATACCCTTGAATACATCACGACCAATCAGGATATGCTTGAACTTAGCCCCAAGATTATGATTCCCAGCCTCTACGACTACTGGGTGCACGATATTGAAGTGATACATAATAAATGGATGTACGACGCTTTCCCGCATAACCCCTACGAAACAGTCATCAACACAAGGCCTCCTATCTCATTCTATAATCAGGACAACGCCGATTGGTTCAACGTCATGATTTTCTATCATGTCTTGGGCCATATTCATCTTTTCCAAAACAATGTTTTTTTCAGAAAAACCTGGGACGACGACTTTTACGGCAGCGCGCTTGCGGATAAACGGCTCGTAAACTCCATCCGCGCGGAACTCGGCGCCAAAAAGCGATGGGTTGATTATGTGATTGAATTTGCTCTTGCCATAGACAATTTGGTTGGATACCACAAGGAATTGGAAGAGGCCGATAAACAAGACAAGCCGGAGGCTTTCGGCTTCTTTTCCCAAAAGCTGGACTTCTACTTTGGGCAGTTCCTTAAGGAAAGATACGACGCAAAAAGCATTGAACCGAAATTCTACTACGACGAAATAGAGCGATACAATCGCTACGTGAGAGAATGTACAGACCAAAAGGGAGAAAACGCTTTCTTTGAAGACAATTTCTTCCGCAGCCGCTTTCCGGAATTCAACGAAACTTTGAGGAAATGGAAAGAAAAGCAAAAGCCAAAACCCAAGGATCTTTTTGAACACCTGATAGAGCATTCCGAATTCTTAAATAAAGAAGAAAATGAATGGATGAAGGATGTCATTGGAGTCATCCGCAGAACTTCACTCTATTTTCAGCCCCAAATCCGGACAAAAATCCTCCATGAGGGCTGGGCAAGCCTCTGGCACGAAAGGCTGTATCTTGCCGACGAAAGGATGCGCACACACGAGATAGATTACTCCAGAGTAAATTCTTTTGTAACTTCTATTCCGAGGTTCGGCATCAACCCGTACGCATCCGGCAAACTGCTTCTTGAGTTTATTGAGGATCTTGCAAGAAAGGGCAAGCTTTCCCGGGAGTATCAACTGCTGAAGGGTATTAAAGAACGAAAAGATTTCGACAAAAACTTCGGGGAAGCGCACGGCAAAAAGGTTCTTTTTGAAGAGGGGAAGTACTTAAACGACTATCTCCTCGTCAATTTTCTTTCAGATGAAGATTTCCAGGATTTTGTTGATGAAAAGAAGCTCTGGATAGCCGGCGTTCGCCCCAGTGAGAAACGCTGGGATATGGCCGAAATATACATTAAAAGCAAAAGCGGCAAAGAATACCGCGAGCGCCTCAACAGAATGCTGTACCATCCGCCAAGCATTGATTTTGTATCTCAAGCGAAAGCAAAAGATGGCGAGTTGTATCTTGACCATGCCCATGAGGGAAGAGCCCTCCACGCAAGACATATCAAATCTGTTCTCATGGGGCTTGAATTCTTTTGGGGAAAACGGGTAAAACTCGAAACCACCGAATATGAAGAAGTGCGGCCGGATGATTGGCGTGACTGGTGGAGGCCAAGATTCACTCCAAAGCACCGAAAAGTAAGAGTTCTTTATACCTGTGAAAACAAACGGGTGACTAGACGAGTCATCGATCCACTTCCTGCGCCCGTGGATTATGATGGTTAAATAGAGCTTAAAGCCAGCCGCTTCTTTCATTGGCAGGCTGGCTCTTCTATTTTGCGCTTGAACACCTTTGAGCGCGAAAGAGAGGCAGTGCTCTTTTAAAATTTACGGCAGGAGAAAAAGAAATGACCAGCGCAAAGGAAGCTTTGGAGTTTTTAAACGCGGAAATTGAAAAAAGAGAAAAACGGCAAACAATGAGCTTTGAAGAGTATTTGGAACTGATGAAGCAGGAGCCCCGAGGGACTTTGCGAAGCATTTTCCAGCTATTCTACGACATGATTAAAAACTATGTCCCTTCAGCAACTGACGAGTACCCGGACGACCCCGAATCAATCGGCTTTGTGAAGTATGATTGTTCAAGACTTTTTGTTGAAAGGGCGGACAATCCCTTCTTTGCCGACCGGCTCTTTGCCAATAGATTTGTAAGGCAGGTAGAAAGTCTGCGGCAGGGGTTTCAGCAAAATAGAGTGTACGCCTATCTTGGCCCTTCGGGTTGCGGCAAAAGCACGTTTCTGAATAACCTTCTTCGATCGTTTGAAGCCTACACGGACACAAAAGAAGGTATGATATTTGAAATCGTCTGGGAAATAGATGAAAATCTTTTCTCCCCGGACGCCGTGAGCGGCGAAACTCTTACCGTTCCCTGCCCCAGTCATGACTGCCCCGTTCTCATAATTCCCAAAGAGTCAAGAAGCGAGTTTCTTAACAAGTTGCTTCCGGAAGAAACAGCAGAAAAAGCGCAAATTTTCCATGAAAAACAGTATGACTGGCTGTTGAAGGGCGAGGTATGCACAATCTGCCGGGCAATTTTTTGGTCATCGTTGGACAAACTGGGTTCGCTCGAAAAAGTTCTTCGCATGGTAAAAGTAAGACCCTATAAATTTGACAGGCGCTTGGGCGAGGGCATCAGCATCTTGAACCCCGGCGACAAGCCTATCTTGGGAA
>JACOUK010000057.1 GCA_016177905.1 Candidatus Spechtiibacteriota bacterium
GGCGGAGACTGGCGAAAAAGATTCTTATGTATCGTTTCTTGCAGGTCCCGGCAAACATACCGTGATTGTGGAGGCTTTTGATCGGGCTGGAAACTCAATAATTTCTACCGCGGACTTTATAATCACGCCAATCGATGCGCCTTCGATCGTCAAGTACCCTTCGGAACTCATCATCGGGGAGACACTTTCCGTTGCTGGAAAGTTTGAAGCGGGAGGAGTTGTGCGAGTGTACAGCCAAAAAGAAGGGGAAGAACCGATAAAGTCGGAGATAAAAGCAAACAAAGACGGAGACTGGGCGTATGTGCATGAACGCGCGCTGGAAAAAGGGGTATACCGAATATGGACGGAGGGGGTTGATGCGCGAGGAGCGCAAAGTTATCCTTCGGATAAAATTTATATCGCGGTGAAATTACCGACCCTGTTTAGGATCGGAAAACTCGCGATTGATTATTTGAGTATTATGGTGAGTCTTCTTGCCATCATCGCTCTCATAGCGGTTGGAACTGTATTTTTGTGGTATCGGATTCGGATTTGGAAGAAAAAATTGCATCGCGAGGTGCGTGAAGCGGAGGAGAGCGTGCATAAGGCCTTTAGCGCTCTTTCCGATGAGTTGCGTGATCAGCTTGAAATTTTTGACAAAGTGAAAAACAAGCGGGAGCTTACGAATGAAGAAAAAAAGATGATCAGGCAATTTAAGGCCGCTCTTGATGTGGCGGAGCAGTATATCGGCAAAGAGATCAAGGATGTGGAAAAGGAGTCGGAGTAATGCGCAGTTTCTGGAGCAGACCATTGTTTACAGACGAGCATAGTCTGGAGTATAATTTCACCGTATGGCGCTTGTTTTGTATCGAAAATATCGCCCCGCGTCGTTCAAAGATGTAGTTGGCCAGGAGCATGTGGTGCGGACGCTCACGAGCGCGATTGCGGCAAATGATTTTGCCCATTCGTATCTTTTTACCGGGCCCCGCGGCACCGGGAAGACAACGCTCGCGCGCCTCATCGCGAAGTCTTTGAATTGTCAAAATCGCAAAAACGGCGAGTACGAGCCCTGCAACAAGTGCGTATCGTGCGATGAGATCGCGCGGGGCGTTGCCATTGATTTGATTGAGATTGACGCCGCGTCCAACAGAGGCATTGACGAAATTCGCGCGCTCAAAGAGGGGATTCGCTTTGGGCCTACGCACAGCAAGTATAAAGTATTTATTGTGGACGAGGTTCACATGTTGACAAAAGAAGCTTTTAATGCTTTATTAAAGACGCTTGAAGAACCGCCCGCGCACGCGGTGTTCGTGCTCGCGACAACCGAAATCCAAAAAGTGCTTCCGACCATTGTTTCCCGCTCCCAGCGTTTTGATTTTCGCAGGCTCCGCCACGGCGAAATCAAAAAACGGCTCGAAGCGCTTGCAAAACGCGAGGAGAAGAGCGTTGAGCCGAGAATTCTCGATGTTATTTCGACGAAGGCGGATGGTTCTATCCGTGACGCGGAAAGCATGCTCGGGCAGATTTTCGCGCTTGGAAATGAGGCGACAATGGAGGACATAGAGTTTCTTCTTGGCGCGGTGGATTTGGGGACGCTTCATGCGCTGTTTGAACATCTTGCGGCGGGGAAGAAGCCGGAAATATTTACGCTTATGAACGCGATCAAAGAGCAAGGCGCGGATCTTGAGGAATTTTTGCGTCACCTCCTTCGGTATGTGCGCTGGATGATGAATTCCCGAATTGCCGATAGAAATGGCGATGGTCGAGCTGATGGAGCATGAAAGAACTTGATGTGGTTGAACTATCAATTATAATAATATTATAATTAGAATTCCAGATATATGACCCAAAAAGTATTAAAAGTGGGAGATTCAGCCGCCGTAACCATACCAAAAAAGTCGCTCGAAGATCTTGGTATTTCGTTTGGCGATCATGTGCGCGTTGAAATTGATAAAAAACGGGGAGCGGTTATCATTATGCCCTTGCTTAGAATAGATAAAGAACTGATTGCATGGACAAAGGCATTTATTGAAAAATACCGCCCTGCTCTGGAGGCATTAGCCAAGAAGTAACCATTTTGTGAAATATCTCTCACCACAAGATATTCTTGTTATCCATGCGCAAGTTATTAACGAAACAGGCGGATTGCACGGCATACGTGAAGTTGGTTTACTTGTTTCGCTTAGCGAGCGTCCAAAAATAAAACTTTATGGAAAAATCCTTTACGCGGACGTATTTGTGAAAGCGGCAATATACCTTGAATCTTTGGTGCGTTATCATGTGTTTGCTGATGGGAACAAGAGAACAGCATTTGTGACAAGCGCGCGTTTTTTGCATTTGAATGGCTTTGATATGGAAGTATCAAACAAAGTTGCCGAAAAATTTATGCGAAGAGTCGCTATGGGAAAACTCACAATAGAGACAATCGCCAAATGGCTCAAGGATAATTCATTGGCACTAAAGAAATAAAAATTGCGGGGTCGTCTAATGGCAGGACAGAGGCCTTTGAAGCCTTCAATCGGGGTTCGAGTCCCTGCCCCGCAGCCAAGTAAAGAAAATTGCACAGCAATTTTCCACGCGGCAAGCCCGAAATTTTTGAGGGCGCGCCGCGTTAAAGCGAAGCTTTACTTACGTGAGTCGCGTGATGAATACGAAGTATTCATTTTACGCGACCGCATAAAATAAGCCGCCATTTACGGGTGGTTTCGGTAGCAAATTATGCCCCATATTCACGACAAAATTGATTTTACGGAAGAGGTTTTTGTTGTTCACAAGAACAAAGTTTTACTGCGAAAGCATGACAAGTATAAGATATGGCTATCTTTTTAAATATCCATGCATACAACAAAATTCGATGTGATTGTTGTCGGCGGCGGAGCCGCAGGCATGATGGCGGCGGGAAGGGCGGGAGAGCGCGGAAAGAGCGTTCTTTTGATTGAAAAGAATAAAAACCTTGGAGAGAAACTGAAGATCACGGGAGGAGGAAGATGCAACATTACCAACGCCGAGTTTGACGCGCAGACTCTTCTTTTAAACTACGGGCAAGCGGCCCCATTTTTATTTTCCCCATTCTCACAGTTTGGAGTGAAAGAAACCTTTCCCTTTTTTGAATCAAGGGGTTTGCCATTGATTGTGCAGGCAGGAAAGCGGGCTTTCCCCAATACAGAAAAAGCTTCGGATGTATTGAGGGTTATGGAGCAATACATAAAAAAGAATGGCGTTATCGTAAAAACAGGAACGCCAGTCTCGAGAATCCTCTCTAACGGTAATCAAATAACAGGCGTTCTCGCGGGAGGGATTGAATACGCATCTTACGCGGTGATTCTTTCTTCGGGAGGGATGTCGCATCCTGAAACCGGATCAACAGGCGATGGATTTAAGTGGCTGAGAGATCTCGGCCATACGGTTAGAAAACCTACGCCGGGAATTGTTCCCCTTGCCGCAAAGGAGGAGTGGATAAAGAATCTCGCGGGGGTAACGCTTTCTCCGGTAAAAATAACTTTTTTTCTGAACGGAACAA
>JACOUK010000058.1 GCA_016177905.1 Candidatus Spechtiibacteriota bacterium
ATGGAGCAATACATAAAAAAGAATGGCGTTATCGTAAAAACAGGAACGCCAGTCTCGAGAATCCTCTCTAACGGTAATCAAATAGCAGGCGTTCTCGCGGGAGGGGCTGAATATACCTGTGACGCGGTGATTCTTGCTTCGGGAGGGATGTCGCATCCTGAAACCGGATCAACAGGCGACGGATTTAAGTGGCTTGAAGGTCTTGGCCATACGGTTAGAAAACCTACGCCGGGAATTGTTCCCCTTGCCGCAAAGGAGGAGTGGATAAAGAATCTCGCGGGGGTAACGCTTTCTCCGGTAAAAATAACTTTTTTTCTGAACGGAACAAAGCGGTTCTCAAAGAATGGGGAGATATTATGCACGCATTTTGGCTTGTCCGGCCCAATGATTCTAAATTGTGCGGGCTTGGTGGGGGATTTGCTTCACGAAGGCAAGGTGACAATTGAGATTGATGTTGTTTTGGATATGAACCTAGGTGAACTTGAAAACAAAATTATCGCGCTATGCGACGCGAATAAAAATAAGACCATCAGGAATATACTAAAAGATATTACCCCAAGAGGAACTGCGGGACGATTGCTACCTTTGATGGGGAAGATTGACGGCGACACCAAAGCGCATAGCGTAACGAGAGAACAGAGGAAATTGATTACTCGGACTTTGAAAGCTTTACCTCTCACGATAACCGGGCTTATGGGGTACGAGAGGGCCGTAGTAGTTGACGGGGGAGTGATACTTACAGAAATAGACACAAGAACAATGGGTTCTCGGCTCTACAGAAATCTCTATGTCACCGGAGACCTATTAGATATTAGCCGTCCTTCGGGCGGATACTCGCTCCAGCTATGCTGGACAACGGGGTATGTGGCGGGGTCTCACGCGCAAGCCGATAGTGCGTAAAATTGACTTTTTGGTTGATTTATTGTATGATGAAGGATAATTCAATTACGGCACGATGCATAATCAAAATCAAAACAATAGAAATTTTTCCGGGTTGGGTATCGCGCCTTCGCTCCTTGCGGCGCTTGCGCGTCTTCACTATACGATCCCGACCCCGATTCAAGAACAGGCGATTCCCGTTGCGATCCAGGGAGAAGACATCGTCGGAATCGCGCAGACAGGCACTGGAAAGACGCTTGCGTTTGGCATTCCCATGATCCAGCGCCTCGCCCAAATCAAAGGGCAGGGTCTTGTTGTTTTGCCGACTCGGGAACTCGCGATTCAGGTTGATGAAGTGCTGAAGGAAATAGGTCAAAGTTTTGGACTTCGAACCGCGCTGCTCATTGGCGGGACATCTCTCGGGCCGCAGGTTCAAGCAATTTCAAGAAGACCTCATATTATCGTCGCGACTCCTGGGCGGCTTATTGATCATTTGAATCAAAAAAATCTTCGGCTTGATAATGCGCGCATCCTTGTTCTTGACGAGGCCGATCGCATGTTTGACATGGGGTTTCTTCCGCAGATTCAAAAAATTTTTCAGGCGCTTCCGAAAGATCGGCAAACAATGCTCTTTTCGGCGACCATGCCGCCAGAGATCATGAAGATAGCGGCAACCCGGATGAAGCTCCCGGTGCGAGTTGAGATTGCTCCAGAAGGCACCACGGTTGAGAGCGTAACTCATGAGCTTTTTATTGTTCCCAAAGAACAGAAAATGAGGCTTCTTCAAAAATTACTCGAACGCCATCAAGGTTCGACTCTTGTGTTTACCCGGACAAAATACGGAGCGAAAAAAGCCGTGCAGAAAATTCGGGCTATGGGTATCGCCGCCGCGGAAATTCACTCCAACCGGTCGCTCAATCAGCGAAGAGAGGCGCTTGATGGGTTCAAGTCCGGTAAATACAGGGTGCTTGTCGCGACAGATATCGCTTCGAGGGGGATTGACGTGGTCGGGATTGAGGTCGTTGTGAACTACGATTTGCCTTCGACTTCGCATGATTATGTCCACCGGATTGGACGCACAGCCCGCGCAGGCGCGAGCGGCCATGCGATTACTTTTGCCATGCCGGGCGAGCAAAAAGAGATTTGGGCTATCGAGCGTTTGATTCGCAGAAAATTGCCGATTTCAAAACTTCCCGAATTTTCTGAAGTGGATCGAGAGCCAGATGACCGCCGCGGGAATTTTCGGTATCCGAGGCGCGGACATCGTCGTTTCTAAAAAAGTCTTGTCGCTATGTTTATAGATGACGTAACAATCAGGGTGGAGGCTGGCAGCGGCGGAAAAGGCGCCGTTGCCTTTAATAAAAACGCAAAGAGTTTGGGGCCGGTTGGCGGGTCTGGCGGGAAAGGCGGCAGTATTTATTTTGAAGGCGTTTCCGATTTAAATGCCCTGTACCAATTTAGACACAAAAAAAATATCAAGGCGAAAGGCGGCGCGGACGGAAGAGGACAGTTTCGCGACGGTCATGGAGGAGCCGATCTTGTTCTTAAAATTCCCGTGGGGTCAGTAATTCATAAAATTGATGGTTCGACTTCGCTCACCACAGGCGGTTCAACTGCGCACGCTATAGAAATACTAGAAGTCGGCGAGAGACTGCGTATAGCGCGCGGGGGCCTTGGCGGAAAAGGAAATTTTCACTTCCGGTCTTCGACAAACACCACCCCAATGCAGTTTGAGGAAGGTATAGCCGGCGAGCGTTTTTCCGTGAGGCTCGAACTCAAACTTATTGCCGACGTCGGCCTTATCGGTTTGCCAAACGCGGGGAAATCCAGTTTGCTGAATGAGCTTACAAGCGCGAAAAGCAAAGTTGGAAATTATCCCTTCACGACTCTCGAGCCAAACTTGGGAGTATATGAGACGCTCATTCTCGCGGATATTCCCGGGCTCATTGAAGGCGCGTCCGCCGGCAAGGGTTTGGGCATAAAATTTCTCCGCCATATTGAGCGCGTAAAAACCATTTTTCATTTAATTTCCGCGGAGTCGGAAAACCCCGCAAAAGATTATCAAACAATTAAAAATGAGCTCGCGACATACAGCACAGAGCTTACAGAGAAACCCGAGTACATATTCCTCACAAAAAGCGACACCATGCCGAAAGCGCAAATAAAAAAGAAAATCGCGATTCTAAAAAAGATACACAAAAACGTGTTTCCCATATCTATCCACGACTGGGACAGTTTGGAAAAAGTAAAAAAGATTTTGCAAAATATAGAATCGGGAAAAGTGGTATAATAAATAGATGAAAACTACAGTTTCTATAGCAATTATGCGCGTGGGAATAGCCATTACGTTTTTGTGGATCAGCGTTTTGATTTTTAAACAGCCGGAATCGTGGGGCGGAATGCTCCAGCCCTGGGCCGCGAGTCTTCTCCCCATTCCTTTGCGCGACGTTATGATGGGTGTTGCGGGCCTCGATTTTGCCGTTGGATTTTTTCTTCTCGTCAACAAATTCACAATTATTTTTGCCGCGTTAGGTTTTGTCCATGTCGCGACTTTGCTTATTATTGTCGGCATTAACGCAATCACAGTCCGCGATATTGCCATCGGGGCTGGTCTTTTAGCCCTTGTTTTTGCTTCATGGCCCGAATCGAAGCGCCAGTAAATTAAAAACCCCCGCCCTGCTCACCTCGCTGGAGCTTCAGCGAAGCGGGTCTGCCTCTGGCAGAAATTACGGGGATTTTGCTTTATCTGCGTTTCATTTCCTCTTCGAATTTTTTGATTGCTTCCGCAGTTCTTTTGTATTGGCCGAGAGAGCCGGAAGTCACAGTGATAGAGTCTATGCCGCACTCTACGAGGAACTTGGTGAAGTCCATAAGATACGACGGCGCTTCGCCGCAGATGCCTATCTTTTTTCCCTTTGCGTGAAACATCTCAATGGCATGTTTAATTTGGCGCCGTACTGCCTCATGATTTTCATTATAACGTTCGGCGAGCCAAGGCACTCCTCGCACATCAGCGCTAAACACGCTGAAAACAAAATCGTTACTCCCTATGCTCCCGCCGTCAAATATTTCCGCAAATTGATCGGCAAGTATCGCGTTTGAATTTATCTCGACCATGACGTATACCTGCAGGCCGTTTCTGCCGCGCTCAAGGCCGCATTCTTTCATTATCGCAAGCACTTCTTGCCCCTCTTTTGGAGTGCGGCAGAAGGGGATCATAGGAATTATATTCGTAAAACCAAATTCCTCTCTTGCCTTTTTCACAGCCGCGCATTCAAGCTTAAAGGCCGGCGCATAGTTTGGATGAAGATAGAGAACTGCCCCACGGATACCGCTCATTGGATTGGGCTGGCTTCCCATATCAAATTCTCTCGCGCCAATCAGATCGTCGTACTCGTCTGATTTAAAGTCAGAAAAACGCATAATAACTGGCCTTGGATAAAACGTAGCACCAATCCTTCCCCATGCTTCCGCGAGTCTATCTACGAAATAACGCGATTTATCTTCGTAATGAGAGGCATATCGGTCTATCGCTGCCTTCACTTGCTGTGGGACGTCAGGGTACTTTATCCATGCCATTGGGTGAATCTTATGCAGTCCTTCGGTAATCATGAACTCTGTGCGTG
>JACOUK010000001.1 GCA_016177905.1 Candidatus Spechtiibacteriota bacterium
GAATCTCCTCATCGCTCGCCATGAACCCCGCACGCTGTATATGTTCGTACGCAGTGTTATATGGCACCCCCGCATCCATAAGCGCGGTCTGCACGCGCTGGCCCGCCCAGACGCCTTGGGTCTTATCCAAGTTTCTTCTCATTTTATCCGGAAAAACTTCCATGTTCTCCACGCACTTTGCCATGCGCACAACAGCGTAATGCACCAAACTTGTGGCATCCGGGAAAGTATGACGCTCCACAATTGACTGGGAAATATCTCGACCTTCGGGAGTAGCAATACTTTCCATCTGTGCTGAAAGAAATCCGCGGATAAGTCGCGGCAGGCCTTCCAGGCGCTCCATCAGGATCGGGTTCCTTTTCCATGCCATCGAACTCGATCCACGCTGACTTGGTTTTCTTGGCTCGCGAAGCTCGCCGACATCAGAGCGCATCATCTCCCAAAAAGTCCGCGCCATCTGCTCAATCGTTCCCGCAAGAATGGCGAGCGCGGACAACACGGCAGCGTGGCGATCGCGCTGAAGAATCTGGGTCTCGGCTTTCGCTGGCGTTAAGCCCATATATGAAAGAGCTTTTTCTTCCATGGCTGGGCCAATCTCGCCATACACGCCAACGGGGCCAGACATTTTCCCTTCATTCAGTTCGTGATCAAGGACAAATTCCAAGCGCTCGATACTTCGGCGAATCGCCTCCGCGTAAACTATGAGGAGGTGCCCAAATGTTGTTGGCTCCGCGTACTGGCCGTGGGTACGCCCTATCATCAAGGTCCATTTGTGCTCCTGCGCTTTTTCGCGCAGAGCATTTTCAAGACCCGCCGCTTCGCTAATAATGAGCATAGTCGCGCTGCGAAGCAGCATTATGAGCGCCGGGTCTTCTATGTCATAAGAAGTGATGCGCTTGTGATACTCGCTTGCCCACTCGCCCATCTGCTCCTGCATGGCAACTACAAAGGCAATCATATCATGGTCATACTCTTCCTCGAGCGTTTTAATACGCGCGAGTGTATGGCTGTCGACTTTCACGGCTTCAGCCGCATCAGACGCCTCTTGCGGCAACTCTCCGAAATCAGCCCGCGCCTTCATCCAAGAGCATTCTGTGTTATGCCAAAACTGAAATTTTGTCTCTGGATGCCAAAGTTCTTTCATCGGCTTCAGCGTATATCGATCCAGCATAAACCCTCCTCATATTGTAAAGTTGCAACATCGCAATAATATCACTAATCAAACTCCATCGCCAGCTTGTGCCACAGACCGAATTCGCACGCGGCTTCGCCATTCGCATGGCTCCTGTGTTCGTTTGGCAAATCACCCTTGAGCAGCAACACCGCGTCTTCAAACATTTTACGGATCCGCTCCGTGTCTGTTGAAATCTTCACCGGTTTCACTTCAAACTCTACCACGCCATGCTCTTTCACCTCTTTTGGGAAATAGTACACAAGATACGCGCAGTTTCCTACTTTATATCCATTTTCTGAAAGCATCAGAGCGTACGCATCCAGCTGATGTTGATAGTATTCTTCACTCGCTCCGGCCTTGGGCGGGAATCCGCGAGTTTTATAATCAAGCGGCATGTAGAGAAGTTTTTTCGCTGGACCAACTTTTTGCTCTTTCACAAGGCAATCATCAAGGGCTCCAAAAAGAGCTGAATCATGCTCTGTATCCTGATAGACAAGACCGCTCCGCCAGTTGCGCCATTTATTTAATAACTCCATTTCGTCCATTAAAACTCCGTCGATCTTGCCATCAAGTTCCGGAGGCAAAGAACCCCTATATTTGTCAAAATAACTTTTGATAACCAAATCCATTCCGCCCGGCAATGAAGGAAAAATTCCCCGCGGCCTTTGCACCTTCTCATTCATCTGTAGCCAAAAACAACGAGGACATTCTTTATAAAGACTTAACGTACTTGGTGAAAGTCGAATCATAATGTAATACGAACAAAGTGTATTGCACTTTATAGTATAAAATAAAATCGCTCCAGAAGCTATCTCGGAGCGATTGCTGATATTTTTCATGTAAAGGCCTACGCATCCTCGCGCGCGGCGAGATTTTTTACTGCTTTAAAAAACTGTTCCGTCAATGCCGTACTTTCCGCCTTCCCTTCAATGCGCGAAATAATGTGCAAAGGTATTGCTTTTGTTCCATGCAAAGCTCCTGCAAGCGCGCCGATAATCGCGGCGTTTGAATCCGTATCGCCTCCCCCATTCACCGCCCAAAACACCGGCTCAAACGGATGAACATGTTCTCCGAGCTGCCTCTTGAGAGCACAGCGCGCAAAAAGAGCGTAGCTGAACCCAAAAGAATGATACGCGTACGACCCTCCGCCGCCAAACCAAGAATTGATCTCCTCTATGCTTGCCCTACAAAGCATGCTTTTTTTCTCGAGACTATCCCCGCCTTCCTGTACACCATCTTCATCTTCAAGGTTCTCGAATCTTATGAGCGACATGATGCGAGAAATTTGCTTCGAAATTCTTTCTTCACCGCCAGCAAGAAGCATTTCTTCCGTGGCTTCCGCGACTTGCTTCAAA
>JACOUK010000002.1 GCA_016177905.1 Candidatus Spechtiibacteriota bacterium
GACTCGCGTCTCAAATTCGGGGTATCCGATATCTGCGATCATGCCTCCTTCAAAGCGGGATTTTAACCGTTCGTCAATAGAATCGATGGATTTTGGGTGGCGGTCGGACGAAAGAACGATTTGTTTGTTGTTTTCGTGAAGAGCGTTGAACGTATGAAAGAACTCTTCTTGCGTTCGTTCTTTGCGCGCGATAAATTGAATATCGTCAATAAGCAGCGCATCTAACTTTCGGTATTTTTCACGGAAATCTTTTATGGTCTGGTTATGAACCGCGGCGATAAATTCATTTGTGAACTTTTCCGAAGAGAGATATTGAATTTTTCTGCCTGCCTTCTCCTTGAGCTCATTCCCAATTGCGTGCAAAAGATGGGTCTTGCCAAGTCCCACTCCCCCATAAATAAAGAGAGGGTTGTATTCTTTCCCCAGGTTCTGGGATACGGAGAAAGCGGCTGCATGGGCGAGCTCGTTCGAGGATCCCACAATAAAGTTGTTAAATGTGTATTTTGGGCTAAGGTTTGTTTCCTTGTCTATATTTAATTGTTCAAAACTCAACTGGTCGGCATTTTCTTTGTAGGGGAAAATTTTCGGTTGAGGCGATTTCGTTTTGAGTTTCACCTGCTTGGGTTCAATGAGAACGGCAACGTCTTTGATGTGAGGAGATATATCGCGAAGAGTCTTGAATATCAATTTGTTAAACTTTTTCTCCAGCCATTCTTTTGAGAATCCGTTTGGGACGCTTATCACAACGCTCCCCTCTTTCCATAAAGAGATTGAGGTGTTGCGGAACCACGTCACAAAACTCGCTTTCGATATTTGAAGCTGAATTTCTGTGAGCGCTGTTTGCCATAGCTCCTCTTTTGTCATGTGATGTGTAATTCTGCTTTGCGAGGGATAAATTATTATTCTTTAGTATACCATAAGAGCGATTGGAATTGAAAAGAGTTTACAAAAGCGGAGAAGTATGTGGAGAAGCTGTGGAAGAAATGTGGAAAATTGATTTTTTTGCTCGCGTATGATACGGTGATTGCGTATGTCTATTACATATCAGCCGAAGAAACGAAAAAGAAAGAGAGAGCACGGGTTTTTCAAGCGCATGAAAACAAAAGCCGGAAGAAATGTTTTGGCACGAAGGAGAAAGAAGGGGCGAGTACGTATAACCGTGTAAGTATGCTGAAAAAAGGGCACCGACTTTTGAAAAAAGAAGATTTTTCCGCGCTTTTTGCGGGCGGAAGGCACATACGAGGAAATTTTATTTCACTAAAAATTCTTAAGAATGGGCTGGCCTACGCGCGGGTGGGCTTTGTCGTTGGGGGAAAAGTCGCGAAAAAAAGCACTGTTCGAAATTTGATCAAAAGGCGGCTGCGAGCAATAGTGCATGCATTTGAAGATGAGATACGCGGCGGAGTTGATGTTGCCGTTCTGCCGAGCGCGGAGATTATGCATAAAAATTTTAAAAATATAGAAAAGGAGACGCGGGGAGTCTTTGAAAAAGCGCGGCTTCTACAAAACGTACGTCCATGGAATTTATAGGCATAGCGTTTCACGAAATTTTGTATCGGCCGATATTTAATCTTCTTGTGTTCGCGTATAACGCGATCCCCGGGCATGACTTGGGGATCGCGATCATTCTTGTAACTCTTGTGGTGAGAATTATTCTGCACCCGCTGTCTCACAAAGCAATCAAGTCTCAAAAAGCGCTCGAGGCGCTGCAGCCGAAAATCAAAGAAATCCAGGAAAAGCACAAGGCAAAGGAAGATCGGGCGAGGGCAGTTATGGAGTTTTATAAAGAAAATAAGATCAATCCGGCATCCAGCTTTGTTCCCATCCTCCTTCAGCTCCCCCTGTTTTTCGCGCTGTATCGGGTGTTTCTTTCAGGACTCAATACGGAAAGTCTTTCGGCCCTGTATCCCTTCATATCAAATCCGGGAGAGCTCAAAACAATGTTTCTGGGAATTGTAAATATCGCGCACCCAAACGCGGCGCTTGCGGTTCTCACGGGAGTCGCGCAGTTTTTTCAATCAAAGGCAATGGTTCAAAAAAAAGACGGCACGCAAGGATCCTCCTCCGGCTCGCCTCGTGCACGCGGCGAAGCGGGCTCGCCGGAAATTGCAAAGATGATGTCAAAACAAATGATGTATGTGATGCCCCTGTTTATGGTCTTTATCGCCTGGCGCCTGCCTGCCGGCCTTGCGATATTCTGGATTGTGACCAGCCTTTTTTCGTATCTCGAGTATCGTCTTATTCATAAACGACTTCAAACACCATGACGGCAAACGAAATAACGAATGAACTTTTACATCGCATGGAGTTCGATGACGCAAAAGTGCAGGAATCGCTTATGGAAGGAAGGATAAAGATTGACGTTGTTCTGCCCCTTGCCCGCGACCTTATCGGAGAAAATGGAACAACACTTGCGATGTTTCAGCATATGGTGCGCAAAATTGTGTCAAAACGCATTGCTTTATTGCCTCAAGTTGATGTTGATATCAATGGGTATAAAAAGATGCGAGAGGCCGTGCTTACGGAATTTGCGAATGAGGTCGCGGAGCAGGTAAGAGTCGAGAATAAATCCGTAGAGTTAAAACCAATGCCTTCTTTTGACCGGCGCATTATTCACATGGCTCTCGCGAAGAATTCTTGCGTAAGTTCCCAAAGCACCGGGGAGGGAGACCGGCGATATATCATAGTACGGCCATCTTCATCTTTATGAGAGAAGGCAAAAAAATTGCCTTTCAGACTCTTATATCCTATGGAGGAAGGATTGTGGCGAGCCTGTTCGGATTTGTTGCGGTGAGTTTGATGACAAGGGCGCTCGGCAGAGAGCAATTCGGGGAGTATTCGACGATTCTTGCGTACCTCTCTCTCTTTATGATATTGGCAGACCTCGGATTACAGCCGCTTTTGACGCGAGAAATTTCGTGTACCAAAAACGGCGAGGGAGAGACTGTGAGTAATTTTTTCACACTGCGGGTTCTCTCAAGCCTTTTTCTTTTACTGGGCGGGTTTACAGCGATCTTCCTTTTCCCCTATTCTAAAAACATCCAACTTGGTACTGGAATCGGGATGATCGGATTTTTTTTCCTGTCCGCGTCTCAACTGCTTTTGAGCGTGTTTCAGAAGCATCTCGCGATGCACCTTGCAAGTTTGGGAGAGATTCTTGGCCGCGCAGCGCAGCTTTTTTTTGTTTTTTTAGTCTTTCGCGGTCACGGGGGGCTGTTTCTATTTCTTCTTGCGATGTCAGGCGCATCTTTTCTGATTTTTTTCTTCCATTTTGTTTTCGCGCGTTTGTACACGCGGATTCGCTTCAACTTCGACATCTTGGAGATTCGGAAGATTGTGCGCGTCTCCTGGCCCATCGCTCTATCCCTCGTGCTCACGCTTATTTATTTTAAGATTGATACCATTTTTCTTTCCTTTATGAAGACGCAGGAGGATGTGGGGCTGTATGGGGTCGCGTATCGAATCCTTGAGAACTTAATATTTTTCCCGGCGATATTTTCGGGCATTGTGATGCCGCTTCTTTCGCGGGAGACGACAGCGGGAAACGAGGATTTCAAGAGAGTGTTTAAAAAAGCGTTTCACGCTATCGCCATTTTCGCCGCTCCTGTTACGTGCGGAGGGTTTTTGCTTTCCTATTCTATTATAAACGTTATCGGAGGCAAAGAATTTCTTGCCTCGGGGGCTCCCATGCAGGCGCTGTTTCTCGCGGTCGGACTTATCTTTTTTGGAAATCTTTTTGGGAGGGCGATTATTGCCCTTGATCTTCAAAAGCAGGCGATGTGGGTGTATCTTTTTGGAGTCCTCATGAATGTTGTTTTAAATTTTATGTTTATTCCAAAATATTCTTACATCGGAGCCGCCTGGACCACAGTGGCGACAGAGCTTATGATCACCGTGTTTCTTTTCTGGCTTATCCGGAAGAGAACAGGAGTCCCTTTGTATATCGGGAATTTTGGAAAGCCAGCGCTTGCCGCGCTTGGCATGGTTGCGGTTCTGTTTCCCGCTGTGTCTCCAATGAAAACCCCCCTTCCCTTCTTGGGTTTTGGGGAGGCGATTATCGGAGGAGCGGTTGTTTATTTTGTTATTTTATACGCCATGGGCGGCGTAAAAAAAAGAGATTTCTTCTAAAGATCGCAGAGATCCCCCTGGCATATTCCGCCAAGATTTTGAGCGTCATGTATGCTTTTGGGAACCTGAATTCGTATAGCGTCCGCCGCGTCGTTCCAATCCGTGTCGGCGCTTATGAAGTATTTGGTCAAGTCCGGAATTCTTACTATGCCGCCTTGTCGTGTTGGTATTGGCTCTTGGCGTTCGTTATTTGGGTCCGAAAAAGAATTTATAACAGTCAGGGAATCTCCGGTGTTATCGAATACGAGAGTTTGCTTGTTGCTTGCCCATTGCGCATCTGGAGCTTCTTGGTAGAGCGTCACTTTGTACTTCCCAATAATCGCAAGCGATGATACGGTATTATTCTTTATAAAGTTTGCTTGCAAATTTCGATCTGACGCGATGAGCACTTCCGATTTGTCCTCAAAGCCCGCATCCTTGTATAGGATTAAACCGGCTTGCCGATTTGCTCCGCCCGCGAAAGTGACAGAAGAGGCTTTTTTAAAGAGGCTTGGAGGGAGTTGCGGCATGTCTGCGGTAAAAGCGGCGCAGTCGTCTTGGGCATTTGCTCCAAGAGGATTTGCGCACAGGGAGGCCTTAAATGCCTCTGCGGCATTTTCAAGAGCGAAGTTAATAGAGACAATATTGTCATTGAGATTAAATTCGTTAAAGGCAGTTTGGGTTATGCCTTTGTGTCCTGACAGCGTATCTCCTTTGAAATCATCGCGATTTGTAAGAAATATTTTTGTATGGCCCTTATAGTTGTCGTCACTATACGCGGTTATAGAGTGGCCGAGACAGGTTGTATTTCTAAAGCTTAAAGATTTTGTGTCCCTTAGCGCGCTGTTTATTATACTGTTGGGCCCAACTAAACTATCGCTGACACTAAGTCTGCCGGCGAAATCCTCTTGGCCGAATACGTTGATGGAGCAGTTTCCCAATATTTTTATCGCTTCGAGGTTTTTTGATCTGTTCGCGATGTCTTTTGAAATATACGCGCCCTTTAAGAAATCCGCGATATCATTCAGGACTGTTTCCGACATATTGTTTAGATCGCCGCCCGCTCCATCGAGCTTATCGCTTGCAAAAAGAACTACTCCCCCATATTGCAAACTGTCGAGGGCGACAGGGTCGCTTCCCGCGTCGAGTTTTGGGGCGGCAAGAAAGTCAAAGTTTTCAACCTTATTTTTTGTGGAAATCGTGAGGATTTTAAGTTCGGGGTTTATGGTGTTGAGGATAATGACAGACCCAAGAAGCAGGGCGATGCCGATAAAGGCATTCCATAATTTCTTTTTCGCGTCGGCCCGGAGCTGCGGTTTCGCTCCGGAAAACATAAACATAACTCCCGCATAGATAAGCGCCCCAAAAGCCACGAGTCCGGAGAGCATTACAGCCAGAGAAAACGCATAGACGATGAGCCCGCTCAACGGGTCAAGAGTTTGGAAAGGTCCTGTGCGATTCCAGATATCGTTTAACGAGTAGTTCCCGATAAAGTGCAGGCTTGTAAGAGGGATTTTCGGATAATCGTTCTCAAGAGGCTTAACCGCAAAAGCATGGGGCGCAGGAGAGAGCGTAAAACCGACAAGAAAAAGCACGGCGCATGCGAAGATGACGGAAAAAAGTTTTTTACGGTTTTGAGTCATTTCTTTAGAAACATAAAGACGTTGATAGTCCACCACGGGCCTTCGCCAAGGATAGGCACATATTCAAGGCCGATAAGCGCTCCCCTTTTCTTGATGAATTGCGTGAGCTTTCCGCCTATGCCTTGCCCTCCGCTTCGAAGGAACATCCAGCCTCCCAATGTTATTGTAGCAAAAACATCTATAACTGGCGAAATAAATTCTCCGGCTCCCGGCAGAAACGGATTTAAGTCTAACAAAAATATAAAAATCGGCGGGATAAAATCGAAGGCAAGAGCGGTAAAGAGCATGGCAATTCCTTCAATGCTTAAAAGAGTTGGCATAGTTATCTAGATTGAAGTACAAGTTATTTTTGTTCATCAAGGGGGAGTCCACGCTATTTTGATAGGGGGGTTGTAAGGTCGCCCCCTTGATGAACAAAAATAACTTGTACTTCAGCCTTTCTTTTTATTCACCTTTCTCCAGTTCCTCTTTTGCCTGCTCAATCTTTAGGAGCTGGGCGGGATCGGAGGTGATTATCTGATCTTCGGTGTAGGAAGCAATAATTTTAATCGCGACGTGTTTGTTTCCCGCGAAAAAGAGCCCTTCCCCCACTCCGGATTCAAGAAGGAGAAATTTTTCTTCATCGGTGAGGTTAAAAGCGTCTTTTACGACATCTATTGACGCGGGGGATTGCTTGAGGAGGAGCTGCATGGAAGAGTTTGTGATTATAGGCTTCCCATAAGAAGAAGAAATGAAATCCGCGACATCTTGCGTAATAGTCGTGAGGCCAAGATAGTATTTGCGGGCGCGTTTCGCGATAGAGAAGAGAAACGAGGCGCTATCCTCATGCTGCATCATCCACCATGCCTCATCCACGATGAGGATTCGCTTTTTAAGATTTTTCCGTATCGCGTTCCAGATAAAAGTTAAGACGAGGAACATGGCGACTGGCCGCAGCTCCTCTTCCATGTCTCGGATGTTAAACACCACGAGCTGATTTTCAAGATTCACGTTTGTATGCTGGTTAAGAAATCCTGAATAAATGCCCTCGGTGTATTTTTGGAGCCGTATCGCGAGAGACTCCCCTCCCTCCATATTTTGGAGCACAAGCTGAAGGTCGCTCATGAGAGGCGGGGTAATTTCCGATACATCTTTTCGCTCGGGCGTGATATCGCGCGAGGAGTATGTTTCGGTTATGGCATTGTCAAGAATTGATTCTTCCTCCGGCGTTATTTCTCCAAGCATGACTTTGAGGAGCCCCATCAGGGCGATGATATTGGAACGGAGGACATCGGCGGGATTCTCGTCTACGCCAACCGGAGGAAGGTCAAAGGGATTGATATGGTGTTTTGAGGTGAGGGAAAGATTAAAAAAGCTTCCGCCAACGGTTTCGGCGAGAAATTGGTACTCGTTTTCAGGGTCAATGATAATAACGTCATCGCCAAACATCATGGAGCGCAAGACTTCGAGTTTTGTGGCGTAACTTTTTCCGGCTCCGGACTTCGCGAAGATTACGGAATTCGCGTTTTCGAGCGAGAAGCGGTCGAAAAGGATGAGGCTTGAATTATGACGATTTACGCCGTAGAGAATGCCTTTATCCGAAGTCAAATCGAATGAAACAAACGGAAACGTGGAAGAAAGCGGGCCGGTATTCAGGCTATTATGGATAAGAAGCGCGTCGTAGCCAAGCGGGATTGACGAATCGAATCCGGCTTTTTGCTGGTACAGGGCCGATTTTACATAGACCATGCGGGATTCAAGGAGTGCGCGGAGTTCGTTCTCAAGCTGTTCCAGTTTTTTGGGGCTATCCGCATATAGTGTGATATAAAGACCAAACTTGAACATTTTTTCTTCCGCCGTCTGGAGTTTATCGCGAAGGTCTTCGATGTTTTGATACGCGGCTTCAAGCATGGGGTCGCGAATAAGCCCCTTTTCTTCCCGCTCCATCATTTCGGCCGTGACAGAAGTCAACTGTCTTTGGAGCGTTTTCATTATTTTTTCAGTGGGGGTTGGATGGATAAAGAAGGAAATGTCCATCGGCTGATCCATGTTGATTATTGGCGAAAACCAGTTTGTGGAGAGATATTTCGGATAGGTAAAGACAAACATGGTCTTCGCGTATTTCTGGCCGATGTGCAGAAAGTTTGAAGCAACTTCAATCGCTGAAGGCGCGATGATATCGCGCAGCAGCTCGAGGTCTGTTTGCGAAAATTCTTTTTGGAGAGATTGTTTTTGGCGATCAGGCATATTCTATTAGTATTTCTCAAAAATACTTTTCATCAACGTTCTTTTCTGGAGATTTTGGGGGTTATACAAGTTCCAGAAAAGCATAATCAATTCTTCAGTCGGGAGAAGTATGGTAGTGATGCCCATGCGGTTGAGCCCGGTTTTCACGAACTCCACTCGCTGGAGAAGCTGATTTTTGTAGTGAAGAAATTCTTTTCTTTCCATCTTCGCGGGGCTTTTCCCAATTCCGAACAGAGAGAGCGGCCCTCCCCCCTTACTATCGGCCTTTCCCGTCGCCTCCGACTGGTCAAAGGAAATTACGGTGTAAAAATCAGTTGAGACGATGTTTGTGGATTGAACAAAGTCTTTGATGAAATTTATATACTCGCGTGTTTGAACGCGCAGAAGATCGTTTTGCTGTATTTTTTCTCTCTCTTCGAGCATGGCGACGTAATCGTCAATATTGAGGAACCTGGAATTTATAAAAATTTGAACGGAAAAATCGAGGGAATTTAAAAAGTTTTGAAATTCGTACACAATCGCGTCCTGCTCGTCCTTGGATTGTAAGGAGAAATTAAGACTCGAGCACTTGAGCAGCGCTCTCATTCCTCCGCCCTTGAGGATTACTACCCCTTCTTTAATTTGATCAACGAGCACAAAAGATTGTGTGCTTTGGGCTTGGCGCGCCATGTGGGTTTACTTGTCTAATTTACTCGCAAGCTGTCGTATTTCTTGTTTTGTTACTTCTATTGATTGGCCTTCAAAAGTTTCAGTTTCTTGCCTTCTTGACCTTTTTTGTTTTTTGGGGAGGGCAAGCTCTTTTTTTTGCCAAATAAAAAGTTGAGGCGAAATAAAAAAAGAAAAAAACGCGGCGGCAAAATCAATAAGAGGGCGGCCGTTGATTTTCAAAAACGCGACAAGCGCGGTAAGAACAGCGAGCGGCAAGCCAAGAAGGAAAAAAAGCCATTTTTCCACAATAAACCAAAGGACGAATAAAATTGCTCCGGTGAATCCCAAAATAAGCGTCTGCTTCAGCGTAAACGGGCCGATGAGCTTTGATTCATGTTCTATAAATTGCGGAACCTGAAATTGCTGGGGCATGAGAGATTATTTTATGTTCGCCTGAACCTGCGATAGACCTACCGCGATGGGAGAAAATACCTCATTGGCTATCCTTTCCGCGATTGTTCGCGCTTTTGCATAGCCGATAAAGAGCTCCCCTTGAATGGTGTTGGTGAAGGAGTCTATAGGTAGTTTCCCCAGCATAACATCGCCCGTAGTTTCAGCAAGATGTGAGATATCCTTGGGGGAGAAGAAGCCTTCGTTTCTTGCAATTTTCTGTATACTATTTGCCGTTTCCATCGATCCTATTGCGTTTTTTACTTCGTCAGGGACACTGTTGTACGTTTTGGCGAATTCGTCACTGTCCATTGGTCGTTTCCATTGCTGATTTGTCAATAGGAAAGCCTTCTGCGCGGGACTCGCAGTATACCAAGTTTTGAGGTTCTCCTCGGATAAGTTTTGAGTAAAATGCTGAAAGCTTTGCGGCAGAAACTTTTCGAACCCCTTATAGTAGCCAGATTGCGACCTTTCTGCTGGCGGCGTGCTTGGCGTTGTTCCTTCTCCCGTTTCAGTAGGCGGCGCTGATGGCGGTGTTGGCGTTCCTCCAGAGGGAGGCGCCCCTGGCGTCCACGTCCCTCTGATATGACCCCTGGGCGGAGGAGTGATAATTGTTCCGCCACCGCCACCTCCGCCTCCTGCTCCGCCTCTACCTTCTCTGTCATGTGCATCAATTAAATCTTTCCTCATCAGGGATTTCATGCGGGTATTGTCGTAGAATCTTTTAACAAAGGTGTCGTCATGAATCGTTTTGTTAAGGATAGGATCGCCGGAGCCGAAGGCATGGGCTGTTTCGAATATCTTATTTTGGGGTTCTTCTCCCAAATACTCTCCTATCTCTTCGAGGAAGTCGGGTATTAGTTTATTCGCATTTTTCTCCACAAGAGCTTTTATGAATTCGAGTCTATTAAATAGCGATGATGCGTACTTGATATTTTTTCTCTTGAATTTCATTGCGATTTCTTCCATCGCTTTGGCCGCGTCTCCATTGTTTTTTGCGATATAGCCGCTGATGATATTCCGCATTCTTTGATCTGTGGTCGCGAGGTCTTCAAACGGGTCAACGTTTTTATTGAGGTCTAGGCCAAGCATCACCGCTTTGTTCGCGAGCGATCCGGAATCTATAAGTTTTGCTTTTTCTTTAGTTCTGTCTTTAACTCGTTTTGCAACCATGCCTTCATCTGCCGTCAATGTTCCGGCGCGGATGAGGTCTAAAAGGTCTTGGTCGCGAGTCCGGTCGAGAGCAGTGCGATTACGAGACGCAGAAGCAAATTCCGGGAAATAGTTAATGATATCTTTTTCAAGATTCCTCAAAGAAAGACTTTTCACCAGCGCCCTCATTCGTTCCGGGGAGAGTTTCCCGTCGTTCATTAATTTTCGAATAGATTCAGGATCCTCTTTGTGCTGGGTTTCTATCAAGGCCTTTAAGCTGTCCGGATCGGTTTCTGATTGTATTTGTTTAAGACGCATAGCCTCGGACATGCCGGCCGCTCTTTTTTGCGCGTCTGCTAGGCGTTTTTGTTTTAGCTCTTGAAGTTTCTGCCCTCCAAGCACGGTTGCTCCCCTGACGCCGCCGCCAACTAATGGGATGCGAGACAGACGGCTCCCGGCAATTCCCTGAAGCCCTTTCTCTGCCGCGCCGCTAAGCCCTTGTTCGGCTTTTGTTCTCGCCCAGCGCGCCGGAGCTAACGCAGCATTCCGCGCGGCCCCCTGCACCTTCCCTGCCCACTTTTTCCCTGTATTTATAATCATTCCAGTCCCCATCGCGCTTGTCTGCATGCCAAAAGCAAAGGCGACATAGAGCAAGAAAAGAGAGAATACGGGCGGGATAATGTTTGTAAAGAATTTTTCGGCGGAAGATGCGCCGACATTGGCCGCTGGGCCGATTCCTGATAGCTGGCTCGCGGCAAGAAGGGCGATCCAAAGAAAGAAAAGAACGGGAATCCCGACGATGGACCATTGGATGAGCTGTTTCATCCACTGATCGAAAAACTTTTTTGTGGAGGGGAATATATACGCGACAAACGCGAGCGGAGAAAGAATGGTCAAAAACCAAAGCGCTACATATCGCACGGCGAAAATAATTCCGTAGAGAGCGAGGATAAATGCCATTCCGAGAAAAAAGATGGTCATTACAACCATTTGCACTACATTGCCTAGCGCAACTTGGGTATCGAGAGATCCGAGCGTCCAAGAGACGCCGCTTTTACCGAGCGTGGAGGTTATAGCAGAAAAATTTGGCAAGGCCTGGACAAAAACATCCATAATTATATTGGAAAGATCAACAACGATTCCAACAAGAACTCTGCTGAAATTGACGAAAAGGGCGGCAACGATGAGAGGGATAAGAGCTTTACGCATGCCGTACGATTCTTTGCCGATTATGGTAGAAACAGCAATTATGACGATAGCGATCGCAAGCCAGGTATTGGCAAGATCGCGAGCAAGTTTCCACGCGACATCAAGAAAACAGCCGGCCGCGTCGCATTTCGTGTAAAGCAATGGAATGCCTCGAAGCACCCACTCCATAAACGAGCCGGCGATGGCCGCGAAAAACGCGGCGATTGCCACGAAGACCTGCAGGAGATAAGCGACCATGCTTAAGATTGCCCCCCCGACTATATTGCCGATGCTGAACAAGCTAAGCGCATGAGCGAATTGAGATGGCACGACGATGCCGAAAACTAAGAGAACCGCAAGATATAGAAAAGCTCCTTTAAGAAAGAAAGGTTTGTGAGTTGAACATTTTTTTCGCTCCTCCATCACGTATATTATATCACACTCGCGCTCAACCGTATCCATTCGTCCACCGAAAGCGTCTCCGCCCTTCGTTTTGGGTCTATGCGAGAAGAGGCGAGCCATTGTTCTGTTTGCATGCGGTTTAGCTTGAGCCCTTTGGACAGGTTGTTGATGAGTTGTTTTCTGGGGTTTGAAAACCCCGTTTTCAGCACAAGAAAAAACTTGCGTACATTAAACTTACGATCGTGGGGATAAGGTACAACTTTGATTATCGCCGAATCTACTTTCGGCGTTGGCCAAAAAGAGGTTCGCGATACATATGCTACAATCTCGGGTTTCGCGTAGACTTGCACGGAGACTGCAAGAATGCTCATATCTGGGGGGCTCGCGCAGATTCTCTGGGCAACTTCTTTTTGGACCATGAGGACGATGAGGCTTGGGGGGTTTTGCGCTTCGAGAAATTTTCGCAGAAGCGGGGCGGTGAGATAGTAAGGGATGTTGCCTATCAATGACCAATGACTAATAACAAATGACAAATCAATTTTTAAAATATCGCCAACGATGATTTCGATGTTTTTAAAACTTTTCGTGGCCTCCTTGAGTATGGGGATAAGCGCCTTGTCTTTTTCCACAGCGATGACTTTTTTCGCGCGCTTGAGAAGCTCTACAGTGATCGTCCCAACGCCAGCTCCAACTTCGATTACGACGTCGTCTTTGGAAAGATTGGCGGCGTCTATAAGGTTTTGGAGGGCTTTTTCGTCTATCAAAAAGTTTTGCCCGAGATACTTGGTGGGCTCAATGCTGTACTTACGAAGAAGATTTTTAAGCGTTTGGGGGTCTGTCAAAGGCATAGTTAGTCTAACTCAATGATCGTTTCTTCCTCTGCCGGTATAAACGTAATTAAGTGTTCCGGAAGATTTTGAAGAAATTGAGAAGGAGGGTTGGACTGAATTTTTCCGAAGATTGTCCTTTGGCGAGCGAATAGTAAATAGAGTTTTTGTTTGGCGCGGGTGACGCCGACATAACAGAGCCTTCTTTCCTCTTCGATGTCGTCGAAATTCGCTCCAAAAAGCGCCCGTGAATGAGGAAGAAGACCTTGTTCACATCCGGCAATGAACACAACCGGGAATTCGAGCCCCTTCACGGAGTGAAGAGTCATAAGATTGGTGAGATCTTTTTCGTACGCGATAGTGTCTGTTTCTTGCGCGAGCGCGGCTTCCTGAAGAAGAGACCGCAAGGCAACTTCCGGCTCTTCGCTTTCATACTTGAGAGAGACAGACAAAAGCCCTCGCACGTTGTCCCATCTTTCATCCCCTTTTTCCGTGCCATCCCGCACGTACTGTTCAAATCCGGTATGTTCGATCACATACTCTAAAAACTCCGGAAGTTTTAGTGTTTTGCTTTTTTGGGAAAAATCATTTGTAAGCAGCATAACCGTTTCTATCTTTGACCCGAGTTTTTGCTGTAAAAATCGCGCGGGCATGGCGGAGGCCCTTTCAAGGGCTAAGGCGTCGTTTGGATTTAGGCAGATCTTGAGCCAGCTCAAGAGATCTTTTACTTCTTTTCTCTGGAAGAAGCGTATCCCGCCTATGATTTTGTAAGGAAAACCGTTGCGAAGAAAGGATTCCTCAATCGCGCGCGATTGGGCGTTGGTGCGATAGAGCACGACAAAATCGCAAAGGCGAAGGTGTTTTTCCCGGACAAGCCGCTCAAGCTCGGACACGATAAAATCTCCTTCGTCGCGTTCGGTTTCTACTTCTTTTACGACGATGTCTTCGCCTTTCCCATTTTCCGTCCATAGCCTTTTTTCTTTTCGGTTGGAGTTTTGGGAGATGATGGCATGCGCGACATCGAGAATGTTTTGAGTAGAGCGGTAATTTTGTTCGAGAGTTATCACTTTTGCCGTTGGCCAATCTTTCTCAAAGTAGAGAATGTTTCTGTAATCGGCTCCGCGAAATGAATAAATCGATTGGTCCAAGTCTCCAATGCAGTAGAGATTTCCGTGTTTTTGAGCGAGGAGATTGGCGATTTTGTACTGCACGGCATTTGTGTCCTGGAATTCGTCAACAAGAACGTATTTGAATTGAGTCTGATAATGTTCAAGAATGCGAGGGTTTTGCTCAAACAATTGAATGGTTTTTGTAAGAATATCGTCAAAATCGAGAGCATTTTGATCCGTAAGTTGTTTTTGATACAACGCGTATACTTTACTTACGAGTTTTGAAAAATGGTCGGTAGCCGCAATTTCATAATCCTCCGGATTTTGAAGCTCATTTTTTGCCGAGGAAATAATAGCGCGAATTTTCGCGGGGCTCCATTGCTTTTGCTCTATAGAGAGCTTTCGCATAACGCTTTTTACAAGATCAAGGGAATCATCTTCGTCGTAGATCGTAAAATCAGGGGTGTGGCCGATATACCGCGCTGTGCTACGAAGAATGCGAGCGCACACACTATGGAAAGTGCCGAGCCACGGGCGGCCGCTGTGCGTCAGGAGTCTTGACACCCGGAGCTTTATTTCATCCGCGGCCTTGTTTGTAAAGGTAAGAGCGAGGATATTTGTCGGGTCCACTCCCTTTTGAACAAGATGCGCTATCCGGTGGGTGAGGGTTTTTGTTTTGCCAGACCCTGGACCAGCAACTACCAAAACCGGCCCGGAAATCGCTTCCACGGCTTCTCGCTGTTTTGGGTTAAGGTCCGTAAGGATATCCATTACGTCAATCATAATCCACAACTCCCTTATTGACAAAATTTGTCCCCTGCCGTAAGATAAACGTATTCAGCCACGGTAGGCTGTTTTTGTTTGTATCATTGAGCAAAAACCTATTCGTACTCTTTTTTTAATTAGGAAATTCTTTCGAACGTCTTTGCGCTTTTTTTGGCTACGTTCAGCCATTTGTATAACCGTAAGCTCCTTTCTCGTTTTTGCGGCGTTGACACAAGGGGCGTACAGCAAGCAAATAGGAAGGGAGGTAACGCCGATAATTATCGATAATCTAGGGCCTCGGCAAGGCGGCCCCGTGGTTGCGCGTGCGCGGGCGAATATAGGCACATATTCTCTCGTTTTTTTGGGCGCTGTGCGCAACTCGAACGTCAATGAAGCGTCTGTTACGCGCGAGAGTTACGGAACTTTTTATGGGGAAGGGCCAGAAGATGCGACTTTACCGTCGATCGGAGAGAGCTCTCTCCTCAAGCAGTCTTCTCCTTTGGGAATTTTTCGAGGCGAGAATGAGCGGCGCGATATTATAACGTACAGAGTAAAAGAGGGCGATACGCCGCTAGCGCTCGCCGCCTCGTTTGGGATTACATTAAATACCCTTCTTTGGGCGAATAATCTTTCGTACGGGCAGTACATCAAAGCGGGAGATGACCTTATGATCCTGCCGATTTCCGGCGTGCGATACAAGGTGCGCGCGGGGGATACGATTTCAAGCATCGCAAGTCGATTGAAGGGGGATATCTTTAAAATCCTCGAGTTCAATGAGCTGAATATAGAAGACAGCATCCAAGAAGGAGAATATCTCATTGTCCCGGATGGTGAAATGCCCTCCATATCTTATAAAAGAAACGACACGCCTCGATACTCCCCTCCCTTAGTGAATCTGGATAATTATTTTATTCATCCGACTGCCGGCATTGGCTACCGTTCGAGAGGCATTCATCCGCATAACGCGGTAGATTGGGCGGCGCCTTGCTGGACCAAAGTGTATGCCGCGGCAGAAGGGTCGGTGGCAATCGCGGACAGTGTTGGTTGGAACGGAGGATATGGGAAATACGTAAAAATCAATCATCCAAACGGCACGCAGACCGTGTATGGCCACGCGATCCAAATCCTTGCGAAAGCCGGCCAGTATGTGCAGCAAGGCGAACTTATCGAGTACATGGGCTCCACAGGCCGCTCGACTGGATGCCATGTGCATTGGGAAGTATACGGAGCATTGAACCCATTGCGGTAAGATCAGGACTTACGCGTTTGGCGCATTTCTTCGTCAAAACCTGCGGTGCTCCCTCAACGTACTACAACAGTACGCCTCGGTTCGCTCCTCGGTTTTTCCTCGAACTGCACTCAAATGCGTAAGTCCGAAGAAGATGTAAGTCTTTACAGGTTTCCACTATTGAATTTTAGAGCGCCCAAGACATCTTGGGTGTTTATTGTTGTACGGCCCGCGAGGTCCGCGATTGTGCGAGCAAGTTTCAGAACTTTGTGATACGAGCGCGCTGAAAGCCGATCTTTATCTATAGCTTTTTGAAGAATACATTCTGCGTCTCGCGGGACAGCGCAGTATTTTTTTACTTGCATGATCGTCATTTCGCTGTTTGAGAACGTTTTGCCGCCCCTTTCATTTTTTGAAAATCGATCTCTTTGTATTTTTCGGGCTTTCTCTATTCTCACGCGCATCGTTTCACTCGACTCTTCAATATGAGCTGACGTGAGTGTCGCGTACTTTTGGTGAGGCACATCAATTTTGATATCAATACGATCCACAATTGGTCCCGAGAGTTTTTTTCTGTAACGCTGAAGCTGGAGGCCATAGCAGGCGCATGACTTTTCCGGGTCATTCAAAAAACCGCAGGGGCAGGGATTCGCGGCCGCGATAAGGATGAATTTCGCGGGAAAGGATATTTGTCCTTTCGCGCGTGCGATGGATATAGAACCGGATTCGAGGGGCTGTCGGAGCGCTTCAAGCACGTCCCGATGAAACTCCGGAAACTCATCAAGAAAAAGAACTCCGCGGTGCGCAAGGGTTATTTCCCCCGGCTTGAGACCGGCTCCTCCTCCGATAAGGGCCGCGGCGGAAGAAGAGTGGTGAGGAGCGCGGAAAGGCCGGACGCGGAGAAGCGGATTTTTTGGATCAATGTTTCCGGTGACGCTGTAAAGTTTTGTTACTTCAAGCATTTCTTCGTTTGTCATTCTGGGAAGAATGCCGGCGAAGGCTTTCGCGAGTATTGTTTTGCCGGAGCCCGGAGGGCCTTGCATAAGGACATTGTGTCCGCCGGCAGCCGCGATTTCAAGGGCTTGTTTCGCTGTTTGTTGGCCGCTGATATTACACATGTCCATCTCGGGGTCCGGCATCGGAAATATGGGGGAGGTCGGACCTCTCCCATCGCCCTGTGGAACGCTGGACCTCATCATGGGTCTTCCTTCTAGAAAATCTATAAGGTCGTTCAGGTTTTTGGGCGCAATAACGTCTACGCCTTCCACCAGCCTTGCCTCGTATTTGTTTTGGGGAGGGACGATAATAGCGCGTATGCCTTTTTGTTTTGCAAGGAGTGTCAACAAGAGCACGCCTCTCGTTGGCCGCAGTGCGCCGTTAAGCGCGAGTTCTCCGGCAAAAAGATATTCCTCGGGGTCGAAACGCGTCTGGTCGGAGGCAAGAAGAAAGCTTAACGCAAGAGGGAGGTCGTACATTCCTCCCTCTTTCTTAATATCTGCCGGAGCAAGGTTGATGACAGTGCGCTTGTTGAAAGCGCGGGGATGTTTAAAGCCGCTGTTTTTAAGCGCGGAAGAGATGCGTTCTTTTGCTTCCTCGACTGTCTGATCGGGAAGGCCGACAATCTGGAAAGAGTTGAGGCCGACAGAAACATCCGCTTCAACTTCAACAAGTTGCGCGTCAAGACCGGTGATAGCGGCGGAGTACACTCTCGATGGTTTTCCTTGTGACATGAAAAGGCATTGTAGCAGGTTGAAGAAAAAAACAAAAGCGGAGACTCCAATATCTCCGCTCTAAAACTTTTTCTATCTAGTTTGTTTTCAAAACCCTTTCGATTCGCCTGAACGCCCATAAAAGCTCCTCCCTCGTAACGATAAGGGGCGGAGCAAAGCGAATGACGTCATCGTGCGTTTCTTTGCACAGAAGCCCTTCGAGAAGAAGCGCTTCGCAGAATCTTCTCGCTCCTCCCGCTTCGGGGGTAAGTTCGAGTCCAATAAGAAGGCCTCGACCCCTGATATCTTTGATAAGAGGACTTGGTATGGTCCTCAACATATTCATGAACCACATGCCTTCATTTCGAACATGACAAAGAAGTTTGGGGGTAAGAAGTTCAAGCGCTTTCATGCCAAGAACGCACGAAGAAGGATCTCCCCCAAAAGTGCTCCCCTCTCGGCCAAGCGTGAGAACGCCCAAGACATCGCGCGAGCTGACAAACGCCGAGATTTTCTCTTCTCCTCCTCCAAGGAATTTTCCAAGCAGTATTCCGTCTGGTTCTGCGTCCAGGCCTTCGTTCTGCCAGGCGAAAAAATCGCCAGTGCGGCCCAGGCCCGTCTGAATTTCATCTAGGATACATAATACGCCATTTTCCTTGCAAACTCTCTTCGCCTCTTGCAAGTAACCGTAAGGCGGCATGACAATTCCAGCTTCTGCCTGGATTGGCTCAACGATAAAAGCGGCAGTGAACCGATTGATAGCGCGTTGTAAGGCCTCAATATCTCCGTAAGGGATTTTTCTAAATGCCCGCGGAGGCGCAAAGGGTCCAAAGCCGTCGCGATAGAGCGGCTCTGAAGAAGCGTCAGTAGCGCCAATGCTTCTGCCGTGGAACGCGTGTGCGCAGACAATAATTTCTGAATTGTCCCCTACTCTGCCCGCAGCTGTTTTTTTCCACAAGCGCGCGGTTTTCACAGCGGTATCAAACGCTTCAGTCCCTGTGTTTTTAGGGATCATCATTTCCATACCGCAGGCTTTGCAAAGGGCTTCTGCGAAATCCGCGACTTCCTCGCTCATCACTATGCCGCGGGACGTTTTTGACGGCTTGTTTAGCTGGAGCCGTTTAATTTTTAAACGAGTAATGTCTTGGTGATTGTGGCCTAGATTCAGCGCGGAATACGTGCTTGTCATGTCTAGCACACGGTATAAATCGTCGTTTCCTCTTTGATACCCTGTAATCCAGACTCCGTTACAATGGTGGGGTACGAACGGCAATGGGTTATAATTTGGCGCGACATACTTGTGAAGTTTTGCTTCCACTTGCGCGACTTTATCCACGTCTCCTCCTTACGAGCCGCCGGCTCTTTTTTGATACATCGCCATTTGAAAAAGAACCACGCCATATCCTATCATACTTACACCAGAATTTACAATAAGAGACAGAGGAGTTGGGCGGAATAAAGACACTATTAAAAATAATACCATCGCGATAAATAAAGAGAGGATAAACAAAGGGCTTAGGCCTTCAGTGGATTTTCTTTTCAAGTTTTTAATAATTTGAGGCCAGGTAGCTGATATGATTATCGCCATTGCGATCCAGCCTAACACATCAATTATCATATTTTTGAACAGCGTTCTTTAAGTGCCGTACATCCGCTATGCGATTTTTTTGGTCTACAATAACTCCAATGACATCAATTTGCCAATTGGTATCGTCCGGATATTTGTTTTTTATGAGGAAATACTCTGCCGCGCGAATAAGTTTTCGCTGTTTCTGCCAAGTAACGTTTCGTTCGGGAAACAGGTCGGCATCCTCTGTTTTTTCCTGCGACTTTACTTCCACAAACACGACTGCGCGCGCTTTTTTCGCGACGATATCGATTTCTCCAAAATGAGTTGCCCAGTTTCTTTCAAGAATAGCGTAGCCGTTCTTTTTTAAATATAGAAAAGCCACCTCCTCTGCCTCATCGCCTTTTTTACGTTTTTTTGAGGGCATGATCCATGAAAGACGTGGGCGCTGTTTCCTTAAATTTCGCCAGTGGAACCCCGGGGGCGTGCCTCCGCCAAAATCCCACGCGTAGCATTTATCAACCGTTCCGTTTGGGCATTCAGGTTCAATGCTGGGGCATTGGGTTTGTGCGGGCGGATTTCCGGTATAGCAAACCGCGTTTTCGGTAAAGCTAACCCCTTCGCCTTTGCTTGGGCGGGGCGGAGCGTATGTAAACTTCGCGTCCGGGTATAAATGTTTTTCGGTTGTAAACTTAGTGCCGGATACCCACCCAGAGTCTTTCCCGCCCGAATCAAAGACTTTGAGTCTCCAATAGTACGTGGTGTTGTAGGCAAGTTGTGTGGGCCCGGGAGTTACTGCGACGATCAAAGCCCTCGATGTCGCTGTGGTAGTCTCCGAGATTTGAACTTCAGGGGAAAGGAAAGAAGGGTTGGTGGATACTTCAAGATTGTAACTTGCCTGGGTATCGTTGTCTGGATCAGAGAAGCTCCATGAGAATCTATGAGCCGGAGTTGTGCAGTAATTCTCTTTTACGACAGAAAGACTTGTCGCGCTCGGTGAAAAGTTGATTCGAGCTACAACTTGGTAATTCGAGGTATCGCAGACCGATTGGACTCCCGGAGCAGTGCTGTGATCGTTTTTGCAGTTAAAACTGACCCATCCTGGGAGATCGCTTCCCCACGCCCAGTTGTTTAGTTCTTTCCCGCTGATGAGAGGATCCCAAGAGACGGCGTGCAAGGTGGTTCCATCCCAAACTGCGCCGTAACTGCCTCCAGCGTCAGACGGGTGTTTTTGAAGTTTTATCCAACCGTCCCAACCTCCTTGATTATCAGAAGTTTTGCATGGAAGGGTTGGGCATACCGATATCGCCCTTGCCCAGCCGCGCAACTCACCAGCTCCGGTGGCCGGATTCGTTACCTCATATTTTGCGATATATCCTTGGGAAGAATAGTTGTATTCTGCCGGGGGCGCCCCGGTATTTGAAAGATTGAAGCTTATCCAGCCAATCCCGCTGGTGTTATCCGACCACGCATACCCGGAAAGAGCGTCAGTCGCGCCATCTATTGTCACTCCATAAGGTATTGCGGATATTTGTCTTCCGGGGGTATTGGGGTCGTGATCGTTTTCTGAATTAAAGCTTATCCATCCAATGTTTTCCGACCACGCGAAGCCGGAAAATGCGTCAGAAGCGGCAGCGTTGGCGCGAGAGCTTGACGTAAGCAGAGTAAGAGCCAGAAAGAGACTTGGGGCGAGGAAAAATAGAATCAGCTTCCTGCCGTGATATTTCATAAAACGAGAGAGAATTGAACTAAGTTATTTTTGTAATGTCTGGCTCAAAACGCAGTTTTGCCGCAAGAAGCCTCTCCTCGGTGCCCGCGTCAGTCCAGAATCCTCTATGTATATAGTACCCCAGTTTACCTTGCGCGGCGAGGGTGGGGAAAACGTTTTTTTCAATGGAGAACTTTTTTTCTTCGATATTTTTAAAAATGTGGGGAGATAAAATGTAGAATCCCACGTTGACGTATCCTGATATGGGCAGAACGGGTTTTTCGAGGAATTCAAGAACCTTTGTCCCTCTCTTTTTTATCATACCATAACTTCGCGCATCAGGCAGATGCGCCACAACCATTGCGTTTTCCATTTTCGCGTTGCGGGAAAATTTCTTGGCAAAGTTTTCGATATGTACATCGCTCAAAATATCGCCGTTTAACACTAAAAAAGGTTCTCGAAGCCCGCGCGCCGCAAGTTTGATCGCCCCGCCTGTATCAAGAGGTTCCCGCTCGATAACCCAGTCAATCGAGTGCTGGTTATGTTGGAGTTTAACTCCCGCCACATACGATATAATCTGCTCGGCCTTGTATCCACGAGCGAGGCGGATGTCAAAAAAGCCGTGTTGCTGAAGCTGGTCTATCTGATGCGCTAGTATCGGCTTGCCTCCGACGTGAACAAGCGCTTTGGGGATGTCTTTCGCGGATTCGGGCAAGCGCGTCGCCTTGCCGCCCGCAAGAATAATTGCTTGCATGATTTTTTTCTATCATAGAAACCTCCTCCTAGCCATAGCAAATGAAAAAGCCCCGCAGTTGCGGGGCGTTTTAGGAAGCAGATGCGGCAGCCAAAACTGTTCCGCGCGAAACGACAAATTTCACCGCGCCTGTTGCGCGCATCGCGACATACGGCGTCCAGCCGCATTTTGTAGCCATGTCTTGATGACGGAACAGCACTTCTTTCTTTGGGTCGAGAAGAGCAATATCCGCGTCATATCCCACTTCGATTTTGCCTTTGTGTCTTAGGCCGAAAATATCTGCGGCGTTCGCGGATGTAAGGCGGATAAATCTATCAATACTCATTTTTCCTTCATGAACAAACTGGAAAATAAGAGGGAGGGTCGTTTCTACTCCGGGCACGCCGCTTGGAATATCATCATAGTTTTTCTGCATCTTTTCTTCGCGCGTATGCGGCGCGTGGTCGGAGCCTACGGTATCCACAAGACCATCGAAGACATATTGGCGCAGTTTTTGCATCTGTTCATAACTACGCAAGGGCGGATTCATTTTGTAAAAGTTCTTCGAAGGGCCCGGGGCGCTCATCCTCTCGTTCGACAGCCAGAGATGATGCGGGCATACTTCAGCGTATACCGTCGCTCCATTCTGCTTTGCCTGCGATACCAGTTCCACTGCTTCGGGCGTTGTAAGATGGCAAAAATACAGTCTGCATTTTGTAGCGTCCTGCAGCTCAAGGGCTTTGCGTACCGCAGTGACCTCTGCGAGCATATGATGGATAAAACAATGATCTTCTATTTCCGGCGCGCGCCGCATGGAATAACGATGCAGACGCATAACGGTTTCGTCTTCCGCGTGCACGCCGACAATGAGATTATTTTCCGCGCAAACCCTGAAAATTTTTTCAAGAACCGCCTCGTTTGTAACAAGAAGATTGCCCGTGGAAGAGCCCATATATACTTTCACTCCGACTATTTGCGGATCGCCAGCAACTTTTTTTATCTCGCCGGTGTTCCAGTTGTTCGCGCCAAACCAGAAGCGGTAGTCAATGTCTCTCTCCCCTGTCAATTTCGTCTTTCTCTCTAATCTTTTCTGCGTGGTGAGCGGAGGGATTGTGTTTGGCATATCAAACACGGTTGTGACTCCGCCCGCGATTGCCGCCCGTACCCCATGCTCCCAGTCTTCTTTATGTTCTCCTCCGGGAGTTCTAAAGTGCACGTGGGGGTCTATGAGTCCCGGCAGAGCAAGAAGGCCCTCGCCGTCTATCCACGCGTCCGCGTATCTCACATCCTTGTTGATGACAACAATCTTTGGGCCGCCTATAAGTATTGTTTCTTTCTGGCCGCCGGGCAAAGTCGTGTTTCTGATTTCAAACATTTGCTTGCTCCTTTTTTGGTTTGTAAAGTGCTAAACTCACCAGACAAATTATACACAAATTTACAAACTCGGCAAGATAATGCATATTGCTACTCCCACTCCATAGTCCCCGGGGGTTTGTTCGTAATGTCGTAGACTATGCGATTCACCTCTCGAATCTCATTTGTGATTCGTGTGGAAATTTTTTCGAGCACATCAAACGATATCTTGCTGAAATTCGCGGTCATCGCGTCCTTGGATTCAATAATCCGAAGAACAACGGGGTATTTGTAGCTGCGTGTATCGCCCTGAATGCCAACGCTTTTTATGGGAAGCAAAACCGCGAAGCTCATCCAGATATTTTTCCAGTATTTTGTTTTCTTTAATTCTTCTTCAATAATACGGCTTGCTTCCCGGACTATGCGAACGCGCCGTGGAGTTACTTCCCCGATAATTCGTATGGCAAGCCCGGGGCCGGGAAAAACTTGCCGCGCGGTTATTTCCTTTGGGATTTTCAGTGTTTTTGCAATGCCCCGCACCTCGTCTTTGTAAAGATCGCGGAGAGGTTCATAGAGTTTGAGTTTGAGATTTTTAGGCAATCCGCCGACGTTGTGATGAGATTTTATTTTTGAAGAATGCTCTGTTATTCCGCTCTCAATGCGATCGGAGTAAATAGTCCCCTGAACAAGAAAGTCCGCGCTTTCCCTCTTCGCGATTTCAGAAAAAATATCAACAAAAAGTTTTCCGATAATTTTGCGCTTTCTTTCCGGAGAGGTGACGCCTTTGAGCGCCCGAAAGAATCGGGGTCCTGCACAACGCGAAGCGTAAGGGAGGAATCGGCAAATATTTTTCGGATAGAATTTGTTTCGCCATGGCGCATAAGGCCCGTATCCACGTAGACCGCGATGAGGTTTCCGCCTATTACTTTGCCGACGAGCGCCGCGGCGGTTGAAGAATCAATTCCTCCGGAAAGGCCAATAATAGCCCTTTTATCTCCTATCGCTTCTCGCGCTTCCTCAATAACATTTTTAATCAGTGATTTTGACGACCACGACTTTCGGCAATGACAAATA
>JACOUK010000031.1 GCA_016177905.1 Candidatus Spechtiibacteriota bacterium
GACGGGAGAATTCGGAAAAGTAATTGCCGTTTATACAGAATTTATTTCAACACTGAAACAAAAAGTTGAACAAAGACAGATTTTGCCGATACTGCCCACTCCCGAAATCGTGGCGCCCAGCAAAGAATACATCTTTGAGCCCTCGCCCCAAACGGTACTTGAGAACCTAATCCCTTTCTTGCTCAATATTCATATCTATCATATCATTCTTGAATCAAATGCCTCGGAGCATTCAGCGAGAATGGTTGCCATGAAAAATGCGACAGACAACGCGGAAAAAATAGTCAATGAATTGACGCTTTCGTACAATAAGGCGCGACAGGCGGCGATCACGAAAGAGATTACGGAGATTACGGCGGGGGTGGAAGCATTGCGATAATTTCTAAAAATGAATAAAGTTACCCAAATCATCGGCCCAGTTGTAGACGTGGAGTTTGACAGCAAACTTCCCGCTATCAACGAGGCCTTAGAAATAAAAAAAAGTGACGGCTCCCGCCTTGTGTTAGAAGTAGCTCAACACTTGGGTTCAAGCAAAGTACGCGCCGTTGCCATGGGTTCAACAGATGGACTTATGCGCGGCACAGAAGTTCAGATCACCGAAAAGCCAATTCAAATGCCCGTCGGAGAAGAAGTGCTCGGCAGAATGTTTAATGTCGTTGGCGATACGATTGACGAGGGCGGGCCAATCAACATAAAAAAGTACGCCTCTATTCACCGTAAACCCCCTCCATTTAGCGAACAAGCTACGGAAACGGAAGTTCTTGAAACCGGAATAAAAGTCATTGACCTTATCGCGCCCATCACCAAAGGCGGGAAAGTGGGGCTTTTTGGAGGCGCGGGTGTCGGAAAAACTGTGCTTATCCAAGAGCTTATTCGAAACATCGCGGAGGTGCATCAGGGATACTCCGTGTTTGCCGGAGTTGGCGAACGAACACGCGAGGGAAACGACCTATATTATGAAATGAAGGAATCGGGGGTGCTCGCAAAAACTTCCCTTGTATTCGGACAGATGAACGAAGTGCCGGGCGTGCGGCTCCGCGTTGCTCTTTCCGCGCTTACGATAGCCGAACATTTCCGCGATACGAGCGGCAAAGATGTTTTGCTTTTCATAGATAATATATTTCGATTTACTCAAGCAGGATCCGAAGTATCCGCGCTTCTTGGCCGCATGCCTTCCGCGGTAGGATACCAGCCAACGATAGCGAGCGAAATGGGAGAACTGCAGGAGCGCATCACCTCAACCAAAAAAGGATCAGTAACTTCGGTGCAGGCAATTTATGTTCCGGCAGACGACCTCACCGACCCCGCGCCGGCGACAACTTTCTCGCATCTTGATTCAACGATCGTGCTTTCAAGAGCCCTTACCGAGCTTGGCATCTACCCCGCGGTTGACCCGCTCGATTCTTCCTCCACCGTCCTTGATCAAACAATCATTGGCGAAGAGCACTACAAAGTCGCCCGTGAAGTGCAAAGAATTCTCCAGCGCTATAAAGACTTGCAGGATATTATCGCGATTCTTGGCATGGAAGAACTTTCCGAAGAAGACAAAATTACCGTGCATCGAGCGCGGAAAATCCAAAGGTTTTTGTCGCAGCCCTTCTTTGTCGCGGAAACATTCACCGGAAGGCCCGGAAAGTATGTGTCGCGCCAAGATACCGTGCGGAGTTTTAAAGAGATTATCGAGGGCAAATACGACGAAGTATCCGAGGAGAAATTTTATATGAAGGGCAGCATAGACGAATTGAAAGAATGATTCACCTTACGATTCTCAACTTAAAAGAAAAAATATTTGATGGAAATGTCGAGTCCATCACGCTCCCGGGTGAAGCGGGCGAGCTTACGGTGCTGACAAACCACGTGCCGATTGTGACCGCAATGAAACAAGGCGCCATGAACGCCTTGATGTCCGGAGAGGAGCCCTTCGACGCAGCTCTGGGCAGGCGAAAGTATTTTGAGTCGAAAGGCGGAATCTTCGAGTTCAACAATAACGAGGCGACGATATTATTATAACGGGAGGTATGGCACACATGATTGAAACTCCAAACAAACTTCTTCAAGCTCACGAATGCGAAGCGCTTGTCATCACCTGTATGGACTTTAGATTTGTTGCGGCAACGTACGCATTTATCCGGGACGAACTCCATATTCCCACTTTTGACCTCTTCGCCATTCCGGGGGCTGCAAAGGGCATCGCAGAAAAGAATCAGTACGTATTACATGTGCCAACCCTTGCAAAAGCGCTGCACAGAATTGGAAGTATAATCCTGGTCAATCACGAACGATGCGGAGCGTATGGCATATCTGACCCGAAACAAGAACTCGAAGCCCACAATCGTGATCTTCGGAAAGCAAAAAGCATACTCCAAAACGTTTTTCCCGACACTCCTGTCCAACTGTTCTTCGCCCAAATAGGCGACAGAGAGGTAACGTATCTCGCCGTAGAATAGAATAGTAAAAAACACCAACAAGTCCGCGATCGTTCCGTGGACTTTTTTATTTATGCTTGAATAAAAAGTCCTGACACTTGTCAGGACATAAATTCCGGGTTTATTTGCCGAGCGCAATATCATCTCTATACCACTGCTTCCCTTTCTTGGGATCTGGGTCATCAAAAGAAATAACGTTTGCCGCGTCGTAGGCCCTGCCGCGGGATTCGGCAAGAGTACTTCCCAAGCCAACTACGGAAAGGGCTCGCCCTTCTCCGGCTGTGACGAGATTTCCCTTTTCATTCAGGCGTGTTCTGGCGTGGAATACAATCGCGTGCTTTTTTGCTTCTTCCACACCATAAATTATCTGCCCTGCTTCTCGCGAGGATATTACCACAGCCACAGCCTCCTCTTTGTATGACTCCGGCTCCTTCAGATTGTCTCCGTCTAAAAGACACGCAAGGCACATCTCGACAAAATCGGATTTAAGAAGCGGAAGAATAATCTGCGCTTCGGGATCGCCGAGGCGGCAATTGACTTCAAGGACTTTCGGGCCACCGTTCGTTATCATGAGACCGAAGTACAAAACCCCTTTATACGGTATCCCTTCGTACCGAAGCGCGTCAATCGTAGGCGCGACAATACGATACATTATCGCGTCCCATAAATCGTCGGTAAATTCCGGAAGAGTGCGGCAACCCATACCGCCTGTCATGGGCCCGCCCGGGTATGCCTCTTTATAATCCTGCACCGGAATAAAAGAAACAATTCTCCCGTTCTCTCCGACCATTACAGTGAACGAACATTCCCAACCCGAAAGGCACTCCTCCACGAGAAAATTGCTGCCCGCAGTTGTTCCGCTAATCCTATCAACCCCGTCCATGGCCTGCGCGAGCGTTCTTGCGACAACCACTCCCTTCCCATCCGCGAGTCCATCCGCTTTTATGACACAAGACGCTCCAAGCTCTTGGATGTACTTCTTTGCGGCATTTGCGTCCGAAAATATGGCAAAACTCGCAGTCGGAATTCCATGGGGAATGAGAATCATATTTTTGAAAAGAACTTTGCTTCCCTCGGTGCACAGCGCCGCTTCCTTTGTAGGTCCAAAAATGAGAAGACCTTCGTCTTCAAATCTGTCCGCAATTCCCGCCATAAGCGGCTTTTCCGGACCGACAATGGTAAGACCGATATTCTTTGCCTTCGCGAAAGCCACGAGGCCGTCAATATCTGTTGCTTCAATAGGGACTACGTGCGCTATTCGCGCAATCCCGGCATTGCCCGGCGCGCAAAAAATCCTATCCGCGAACTTGCTCTGCCTGCACTCCAAAACAATCGCGTGCTCTCGACACCCAGAACCCACAACAAGAATGTTCATTCTCGCCTCTCCTTGCTCTATTTTATGTAGAACAGCTTATCTATGTCTGCCAAAGTTTCACGAAAACCGCCATACTCGAGCTCCTTGGTGGGAAGCATAGCAATCCCCGACCACCCTTGCGCGCGAATAGCCATTGCCTTTTCCTGCGCCTTTACGCGGACTTGATCCCACGCCACATTATCAAAAAAATCAATGTACTCTCCGTTTCTAAAAAATGAACCTTCCTTATCAACAGAGAATCCTATGGAAGAAACGATCGGCAGGCAATATGCCCCGGAAACTTGCGTATTTAATGGAACCGGCATGAGCGGCATATTGTGCGATCCGCGGGCATCTCCTCCCACATAATGCGCCATCGTAAAAGGAGAAAGAATTTCCTCCGGCGCAGAAAAAATGCCTTGAGTGCGAATAATGGCTACCGGGTCATCTTTGCCGGTATAGGTTCCCGCAATATTGTGAAGCCGCTGGGCCGAAATAGAAGCGCATATCTCTTGATGCGTTTTGGAATATATAGACTCGATGGCAAAGCGTTCGTTATCGCGGAGGAGCGATACAATCCGATAATAATCTTGGGGGGCCGTAAGATCAATGACTCTGTCTCCATCAACGCAATCCATATCTATGATGCGAAAAGTGAAGCCGCCTATCATTTTTGGCAGCATGAGGCCGGAGCAGTACATTGGATCGGCAAACGAAAGGAAGAATGGCAGATTATAAGCGCCCGGCCCGCACTTATCTGCCGCAAAAAGCATAAAGGATTCGGCAGGACGGATTTTATTTTCTTTTACCGGATTATGCTCAAACTCAATCTCGGCGACTGCGGGGCCTGCTCCCCTCACGTTTCCTGCCGGAGCATCTTTCAAAAGATCCTGACCCGCGGCGTACAGACCGCGATTTTGCGCGATATGAGTTGCCTCGACAAATGAGTTCCACGCAAGCTGATGAATAAGCTCGTGCCCCGCGCCCTTTGCGTGCGACATCAATATCGCGATATCATCGCCGGTATATGAAACAAACGAGTCAATGATATCTCCGCGTGCCTCGGCTTCCTTCATCCTGCTTTTGATAACGGCAAGCATCGCCTCGGAAGGCTTCGTGTGCCCGCCGATAGACCCGACATCTGCTTTGATAACCGATAGTGTAAGTTTCATAGACGCAAATTATTTAATTTCAATCCCCAAAATAATATCTCCTTGCTGAATCCTTCGCGCCACCTCCATTCCATAC
>JACOUK010000032.1 GCA_016177905.1 Candidatus Spechtiibacteriota bacterium
ACCGCGCGCACTTTTATTGTACCATCAAGTTTTTGATTCTCCAAAAGATAGGGGCTTTTCGCGTCCATATTTTCAAAAACCCCTCCATCGAGGAATTCAGTCACCTCGTAATGATCAATCCCAGTCTGCTTATCAACAGTCGAAAAGGCGAGAAAATATTTTCCGTTGTAGAGACCCGCTTCTTTTCGTATTTCAACGTCGAATGCCTCTGGACTGATGTTATCTTTTGCGATATCGCTTTCCCACTGATCCTCACTCGCCTTCCCGGTTTCTTTCAAAATAGTGAACGCCGCGTTTTTTACTTTCAACGTCGCTTGGGTGCCCGACCCGTCATTGAGAAGCGCTTTTGATGAATCGCTAAATTTTATATTCGCCAAATCCGCAGATCCTTTCGCCCGAAAAACAATTTTCCCCAAAATTCCGTCCCATCCCTGATACCCCGCGGGTGTTCCGCCGACAAACGACGCAACGCCATTCTTCCATGAAGGCTCTTCCGCCCATAGAGTAAGCACCGAATTACCCTTGCTAAAATCTGCTATCTCAAGCGCATCGTCGGGAAACACGACCCCAATTTGGGCCGCATTGATATATTCCCCTTCGGTATTGAGGCGAATCTCCACAAGAAATGTATCGCCGACATAATGCGTCGCCTCGCGAGGTTCCAAATACAACACGGCGGCATCCGCTGTGCCAAAATGAAAAATGAAAAATGAAAAAGGGAAAAGGGAAATTAAAAAATAGAAATTTTTACTTTTGAGTAGTGATTCTGACTTTTGCATTTTTACTTTTGAATTTAGCGAACAAAGTGAGCGCTCACCCGGTCCACCGGGTAGTGAAAGTTCGGCTTGCCTTCGGCAATATGGCGCCAAAGGCGCCTAGCCGAACTTCTACTACCCGGTCCACCAAAACAACAGAATGCTAAAATCGGTGATATTCACCTTTCCATCGTTGTTCAGATCAGCGATTGGATTTTTCGGCGCGCCCCAGTTGAAAAGCAGGATGCTAAAATCAATCAAATTCACTTTTTTGTCGCTATTCAAATCAGTTTGTTTGAGCGCCTGTTCTTTTTTTCCCCCCACCACAAAACTTACGGTATTGGAAAAAGTGCTCAATAATCCATCCAAAGACGTTGCTTTTGCTTTCGCAAGGTGCGTGTCTTCCTCCACCGCGCTTGTGTCAAACGCGTACGACCAAAAACCATCTTTGTCGGCGTTCGCTTTTTTTTCGATTGTCTCGCCAGAATTAATCTGAAGGGTAACTTCGCTCTGCGGCGCGGTCTGCCCTAAAAAGTTTACGATTTCTCCTTTTTGCACTTGCTGTTTATCGAGAGTTAAAGTCGGCGGAAGGAAGATGCCTCCGATTGTGGTAAGCGTGCCTTGCGCGACATTGGTCGTGAATGAAAAAGTAATGGAACGCTCTGCCCCATTTTTATCCCAACTCCAAATTCCGAAGGTATACACTCCGGGCGTAATGTTATCAAACTTGATACTGAAATTTGCATCCTGGTCCGCACGAATATCGTTCGTCATTACTTTCCCGTCTTGCAGAACTGTAATCAGCGACAATGGATATGCCTTCCCCGATAATACCACCGCTCCCGGCAAAGGTAGCGGCGGCGCCGGTGGAGCAGGCGCGCCTCCACCACCTCCGCCAATAAATGACGATGGAGCGGGCGGAGGCGGAGGAAGGGATTTCGCAAAAAGAGTAAAAAGGCTGAACGATTGAGTGGAGAAAGTCACTTTATTATTTACCGCATCTACTACAGCCCCCGGGATCAATGACCAGGAAGAATCATTCGCGCCTTTTCGATACGGAGCAAGTGTAGCCTCGTCAAGCCCGGAGACATCAAAATCCGAGTAAGCGATTGTCATTGCCGCGGAATTAGACAGCGTGGATATCAAGCTTCCCTCGAACGTATGAAATTGGAACTCGTATACTTTCCCCGCGAAATTCTGGTCGGGAGGCGGAGGCAGCGTTGGCTTGAATACATCATTAAAGTATGAAAATACTTCCGCTTTTACATTTTCCGAAAAAGAATTTGGAGGGACAACGCAATTTATAAACGTTTGATCCGTATTCATTACCAGCACACTCCCTTCGCTTAGCGCAGAAAGGCTTGACGTCGCGTTCGTTACGGGAATAAAAGACCAAATAACCGCAGTCGAAGTCTTTACTATCGCGGCTCGCGCAGTTTTAGCAAAAAAAGAGGATTCAACCAAGAACCCCGACAATGTAAAAAAAATAACTGCCGCAAGGACGAAACGCGAATAATCACGAGCCATGATTTTTCTTTTTTACCCGCACCATCTCAATGCCGAATTTTCTCAAAAATTTTCCCGGCAAGTTGAATTTTATCCCCGCAAAAATTGTAAGAACGATCCCCATGCCTCCCGCCCACCACGCCACACTTATTCCAAAAAACCTCGGCCAATGCTCGAGCGTGCCTTTTAATACGATACTAAAACGCTGTCTGTCGCGCGCGACAACGCTTTCTCCTTTGTATATTTCAAAATCTCCAAAATAACTGCCAATGCCCAGTTTTGTCGTCATAGTCGCGTGTATGGTTCCGCTCTCAAATGAGTTTACCCACTCCGTTGTTTCTGCTTCTCCCCGCTCAAGTTCCTTTCCGTGCCCCTGGTCATACAGCACGAGCATTATTTTAGTAGGCCTGACTTTTATGTTTCCCAGATTCTCGAGTTTGACTTGTATCTGAATCGGCCACCCCTCTTCAATATCCGGCATGCGGACGCTTTTCACCTTAAAGTCGGAAATCTTTTCGCTCGTGACGGTGAGTTTAATATCCGCGAGCGCTCCGAGAATCAGGGAAACGCCCGAGCCTTTCCCCTCGCCTCCTCCGAAAGATGTTGCTGTTACGCGGATTTTTCCTTTGTATATCGCGTATCCGGCATCTTTTGGCACGTCCACAATCACTCTCATTGGAAATTGCTGTACCCCTTTTGGTATGATAAATTCTTTCCCGGGATGTATGGTGATCCAATCCTTGATTTCTTCCGCGTTCTCCAATGCGACAGTTGCCTTCACATCTGCCTCTGGATTTCCTTGAACCAGATAAATATCCTGTTCATAGTGAACGCCGGGGGAAAGATGATCATTCCAAAAAGACGACGGACTGATTCCAAAACCCGCCTGAACTTCTCCCGCTCCTATATGAAAAAGGAGGAGAAATGAAAAGATAACAAAAAATACAATAGCAATAGACCGCGTCATACAAATATCACGCCCGAAATTGCTAAATACATATACTACCGCTTACGCGCCATTTACCGCGGTTGCCGTGGTTGTCCCGTTGTATGTTGATAATGCCTGTCCAGACGGGATGCCTATCCTCCAAAAAGTATCCTGCGCAGTGTCAGATGTATTGCCTACATGGGTCGTGGGTTTCGTGGTTGTAAGATTCAGAGTTTGGGCGCTGGTGCTCGCGAGTTTGGTCGCTCCAAGAAGCACCGGATCGGACCACGCGATATTGGATCCTGTCGCGAATTGCTGGCGATCCGCGGTAATTTCATTTCCGCCGACGCAGTTTGTCGTATCGCACATATCGTTTACCGCCTGAAACTGGACATCAATCATCCGATTGCCTGTTGTAGTTACAGTCGCAGTTTGACTCGAAGCGCTTGTAGAGGTGGGGGCAAGAGAGCCGTAGGCAATACTCGCGCTCACATTCAAAGCAGTCAGACTATTGACTTCTATGGACTGGGCGCTGTTAGTCGCAAAACCCTTCAACCCCGCGGCATCCGTCGCGCCAACTCCCGCAGACCAAATATCGGCAGCAAATGTTGGCGCCGCGGAATCGGTCGCGTCCGCGACAAACCAAATTCCGGCGGTGCATGTTGCGGGCTTATCATTGCCCGAAGCGGAGCCAAGCGTGCACGAGCCGCTTGCAACTTGATAGCACTGGTTATCGTCCGCCGTGCAATTCGCAACTCCGCTCACGCTTGACCTGTAGATCGTCGCTGTCGCGCTTGAAATATCGGCCCCGCCGTTTGTATCAGTTAAAGTCGCGATGACATTCACTGAAGTTGTTGTATCTTCCGTTAACGTGATATTTGCCGCGGCATTCAATGACACGCCGCTCACTGTCGGGGCGACATTCGACACCGTCACAGAATTCAATAAATTATCCGCCCAAACCCTATATCCGCCATCGAAAATAAATGACAGGGCAAGTGTTGCAATAATAATTCCGACTCCCCCCCTTATGTTCGCTTTCTTTATTATTTTTATAATTCGAGTTTTCATTTCCTCCTTCAAAATTTTTACCCGACCTTTGTTTGATTATTTTAGTACTTACTCGATTGCACTCCATAACTCTCCTCCCTATCCCCCTCTCTTACATTAAGAGAGGGGGAGCGCTATAGAAAGCTTGATGCGGCGTGTCCCCCTCTTAAGGTAAGAGGGGGAATTAAAGGGGGAGTTATGAATAAAATACGGCAATCGTGTAAGTCCTATATTTTTATTCTACCATCTTATCTGGCAAAGTCACCAGTGGATAACCATCCCCTTTACGTCCCATTTACCGCGGTTGCCGTCGTTGTGCCATTGTATGTTGCGACTGGCTGTCCCGCAGGGATGCCGATCCTCCAAAAAGTATTCTGCATAGTGTCGGAGGTATTGTCCGCGTGGGTCGTGGGTTTCGTGGTTGTAAGATTCAGGGTTTGCGCGCTGGTGCTCGCGAGTTTGGTCGCTCCAAGAAGCACCGGATCGGACCACGCGATAGATGACGTCGCGAATTGCTGGCGATCCGCGGTGATTTCATTTCCGCCGACGCAGTTTGTGGTGTCGCACATGTCGTTTACCGCCTGAAACTGAACATCAATCGCGCGATTCCCTGTGGTGGTTACAACCGCGATCTGGCTCGAAGCGCTTGTGGAAGTAGGGGCAAGAGAGCCGTACGAGATACTCGCGCTCACATCCAAGGCAGTCAGACTATTGACCTCTATGGATTGAGCGCTGTTTGTCGCGGAACCTTTTGCGCCCGCGACATCAGTAGCGGTAAGGTTGGCGGACCAAATATCCGCGGAAAAGGTGGGCGCCGCGGCATCGGTCGCGTCCGCGACAAACCAGACTCCGGCGGTGCAGGTCGCGGGTTTCGTATTTCCCGAAGCCGCGCCAAGCGCGCACGAGCCGCTTGCAATTTGATAGCACTGGTTATCGTCCGCTGTGCAATTTGAAACTCCGCTCACGCTTGACCTGTAGATCGTCGCTGTCGCGCTTGAAATATCGGCCCCGCCGTTTGTATCAGTTAAAGTCTAAAATTATTTAACTCTTCATAAGTTTGGTTGACAATCGTGTCCGCGCCGTGGGTGGGGTCCAAGGCATTGGCAGTCAAGCTCGCGCCGTCAGCGGGCGTGGCGTTGTTGCTATAGGCAATCACGGTCGCGGCGGTAACATCGGCGTAGGTCTCGCCGACAAAGCCCGTATCGCATGTGCCGGACTGTTGGGCGAATTGAAGATTGAATGTCTCGCCGCTCGCGGCTAATCGATTGACGCCGATATGCAAAAGCATTCTCAACCGAAACGCCGCGCCGGCCGCGCCAAGCGTTGCCGCCGTATCCTGGGCCGCCAAAGCCGTCCCCACATCCGTGGAATCAAGATTATTAAACAAGCGATAGGCGGATTGGTTAAAGGTTGGCAAAGGAATAAACCGCCAATAGGCAAAAGAAAACGGCCCGCTGAGCGTCCCGGAAATATTCGCGTTCAAGGCCGCGCCGCCGTCGGCGTTGCTCCAAGTAAAAGTCGGCGTGGCATTCATCACCACACGTTTGGCAAAAAGGTCAATGTTCACATCAGAGAGCATGAACATCAGGCGGTCTTTATTTATGGGGTCGGTTTGAATGTCGTACCATTTCTGCGGATTGCCGAAGGCCGGCGTGGGCGTGATGTCGGCCTGCGTAGTGAAGGTGCTGCCGCTTCCCACAATCCAGCCGCCGTTGGTGGCGTTGTTGTCGTTATAAGTGCAAACGCTTCTTGTGGTGGCGCCGGAGATGAGCCAGCCGCAGGCGACAAGATGCGTGCCGGCAAGCGGCGTGGAGGACAAGGTGTCTTGATTGGCAGTATTGGTCCAGGCGGTTCCTGACCAATAGCCGATTTGAAGGTCAGAGCCGGCATTGCCGATGGAGGCAAACACCATCTCATCGGAGTTAGGGTTTCCCGCGAGGCTAAGGTTTGTCGCGTCATCGGTAAAGGTGGGCGGCGTGGCTACCGCGCTCCAGGTGCAAGTGGCGGTGCCGCCGGTGCAATCCGCATTTCTTACTCCATTCGTGCCGTTCGCGCCGACTGAATTGGCCCACACAACTTTTACGTCGCCGGAAGTGGATTCATACTGGACCTCGAAATCATCAACATCCTGCGCCGCGGTTACGACCTCAAGCGATGTCTCCAAAGCGGCGGAGGGCTCATTGCCCCAAGCCGTGCCCGACCAGACCATTGCCGAAAGATCGGAGTTGGAATCCGCCCAGATGGCGGTAATTAAGTTGGAAGTGGAGCGTTTGTCCCAGGCCATCTTTACCCACTGCACCGTGCCCGAGGTTCCTATGGGGTCAAGATTATTTTCAGCGGACCAGTTAGCCGAACCGCAGCCGGTCGAGCCGAGCTTGGTGCGAAAACGAAGTTCGTTCGTGGTCGCCACATTGCCGGAGTAGAGTACGATGACATCGCCGGAGTTGGTCTCATAAGAGATATTAAAGCGCGTTGTGGTGCCGGTGCCGCCCGCGGCCACTGACCACTCGTTCGTCCAGCTTGTGCCGTCGTAGCACATTACTTGAAGTGTGCCGACGGAGTCCGTGTAGCCGGCAATCGCTTCCTGTTTGGTGGGCGAAGTGCGCGTAATAAAGTTGAGGCCGGTCGCGCCGAGCACTGTTCCGGTTTCCGCCCCAAAAGCATCGGTTGAATTGGTATAGGTGCGCCACTGAGGAGTGGTGTTGGCCGAGGGACTGTAGAGAATAAGCCCGTCGCCGTTTGCAACATCTAACGCTTTTGCTTCTTTGATTTGTGGCGGAAAATTGAAAATCTGCGGAAAACCGAAAAAAATCCAGACGGTTATCAAAATCAGGATGAGAGAAAATTTTAAAAATTGATAATGTTTATTTGGCATATCGTCGTTGAATTGCCGCTCGTATAGATTATCGGAATGCTGAAATTTCCTTTTTGCGAGCCGGTTTGGTTGGCAATCTGCAACACCGCGGCAGTATCGCTTTGTGAAGGCGACTAGAAATAGCCGGCGTTATTTAAAAATGTAATGTCAATGCCTTCCGGCAAACTGCCGATCTCAATATTTTCTAAATCATTCCGTCTGCCATTGAGACCGAGCCCAACTATTGCTGAATTTTTATTTGAGATATCAGTAGTGAAATGTACGGCTTGGCAACCGTGCAACGGGTTTTTATCTAAAATGACCCGTTTTTCCAATTTATGTTTTTTGAGCGGCGGCTGGGGCGGGAGCGCCAGTTGAATCTGCTCCGGAGCTTGCAACTCTTCCGCAGACGGTTCTTCAGACGGCTCTTCACTTGCTGGTTGTTCTACAATTGGAGAAGAAGAGGCGCCCGATCCGGTAGAAGAAGCGGTTTCAACGGTTGAAGTTGCTACTTGAGCGCGAGAAACTATCGGCGGCCAGCCGGAAAAAATCCAGTAGAAAATCAAAATCGTCACCAGAAAAAATCTGAAAATTTTCAAAACTACGCTTTTTTGAGGCGAATACTCTTTCATTACTTAACTTATTATAACACAAAAAGATCTCTCTAGCGCCTCAGTGATAACTTTTGGTCAAATGTTTCAAAAAATCTTCCACCGTCCCCGCGTACTGTGCGTCCAGCGATTTTACAATCATCGCTTCCTCTTTTGCTTTTTCGTATTCACCGAGCGCTTTGTAGAATGTCGCGAGCGTCCAATGCGATTCGGGATTATTCGGCCGAACTTCAACGACTTTTTTATACCAAAAAACCGCTTTTTCGTATTCACGAGCTTCGGAATAGCTGTGTCCCAAGTTCGCGAGTTTTCGTATATCGCTCGAAGGATTATATCCAAGCGCGAGCGCTGTATCATATTCCTTTGCGGATTTTTCAAAATTCTCCGCGATCATATACGCTTCCCCGAGATTCCAATGAGAATCGGCGTAGCGCGGCTCAAGATCAATCGCATGCTTCAGCAATTCCTCCGCTTTTTTGAAATCCTTTTCGAAAATATAGGTTTGGGCGAGAGAAAGATAACCGTTTTGATTTGTCGGGCTCATCGCCACCGCTTTTTTCAAAGTATCTTTCGCGAGTGTCAGATAATGCCTTGCTCTCTCTTGATCTTTGTATTGAAGAACGCTCG
>JACOUK010000004.1 GCA_016177905.1 Candidatus Spechtiibacteriota bacterium
AAAGTGTCAAAGTCCACTTCCGCAAGGCCGAACCGCTGGGTAAAACCCTCCGCCCACTCAAAATTATCCAAAAGCGACCAATAAAAGTATCCTCGAACATCTGCTCCGCTGAAGTCTTCTCCTTTCTTTGTTCCGACCTTATTCCCACGATCGTGGCTATATGGCATGACCATTCCTTTGTCAAGCCACACAAGATGATTTTTTATAAATTCAGAGCGCTGATCGTCGTCGGCGTCAGAGCTGCCGTTTTCTGTGATGTAAATCGATTTTTTGTATTTTTTGTAAACTTTCCTTACGACATGGTAAATCCCCTCGGGATATATCTCCCAGCCAAAGTCGCTCTTTTCTTTACCGTCCTGAAAAAAACCTTTCACCGGGGAAAATTTATAGTGATTGTAGTAATTAAGCCCGATGAAATCTTGATGGTCCTTCGTTCTATTTAAAAACCAATACTCCTTAAAATACTTTGCCAAGGAAACGACAATTTTGCCGCAAAGACGAACTGGCCCCCACCCTACTGGTTCAAAATAACTTACGCTTTGCGCAATCCCAACTTGCAACTCCCCCCCGTCTCCTCCCCTCTTATTGTAAGAGGGGGGGCTGGAGGGGGAGTTAATTCCAATTCGATGGAATATAGCGTATGCTCGCTTATGCGCCTCTGCCATATTCGCTAACGCCCGAAAATATCCTACAAAATCTCCTTTACAAAATGGCGGCCAATCTCCCGCCATATAACCCCTGTGACTTACAACCATCGGCTCATTTATTGTTATCCAGTACCTAACTTCTTTCCCAAGACGTTGCGCAACGAATTTTACGTATCTTTCAAAATATTCCGGAGCTTTTTTGTTGGTCCATCCGCCGATTTGTGCAAACCAGATGGGATTTGTAAAATGATGCAATGTTACAAACGGCTCAAGGCCGCGAACGCGAAGCGCCTCGACAACTTTGCGATAATGCGCAAGCGCGCTCTCGCTGAAATTTCCTTCCTCCGGTTCCACGCGCGACCACTCAATCGAAAAGCGATGAGCGTTATTCGCCATCGCTTTTGCAAAATCAAAATCTTCCTCGTAACGATTATATGAATCGCACGCCCTGCCGGATTGATGAGGCACAAGTCCTTTTTGTTCCGCGTCCCACCAGTCGTTGTGGACATTATTTCCTTCTACCTGATGAGCGGAAGTGGCCGTGCCCCAGAAAAAATTTTGAGGAAATATACGCATTATCCCGTATATCTATCCGCGACGCATGACGCGCAATACGATTCGGGCTTTATGCGCACGGTGTATCCGCTCCCCTTCACCATTCCCACCACTTCTTTGATCATGTCTTTCGTCGGGCCGTTTCTCCCGATATCAACGTGGATCTCAAATCCGCGAGACAAATATTGATCACTTACATAACGCCTTAATTGTTCGATCACAACTTGCGTAATCTCCAGAGAAAGCGTTGCTTCCTGATAAATTTTTTGCCGAAGATCGCGGATATTTGGAACTTTTGTTTTCGTAATAAAGCATCTTCCGCCCCTTCCTATGCGATGCACCATAAGAGCGGTCACAAAATCAACCTCGCCAAAACCTTCAGAGTCAGTGCCGATCATAATGGAGTACCTCGATTTTGAATCTTCCGACATGTATTTAAAAACGCTCTCGCACGCCTCCTTGAGAGTCATTTTCCCAAACGTAGGGCTCATAAAAACAAGATCATGAGAAATCATATGATACATACACTGTACGGGAAAACGCATTTTCGGTCAATGGCCGGGAGCTTGCCACGGGATTACAAACATGGCATAATTTTATTCTGTAACGTATATGCCGAGATTTAAACTTCAGTCACATTTCGAACCCACAGGCGATCAGCCCCAAGCGATTGAGAAACTAACAGATGGCATCCTCACTGGCGTAAAAAATCAGGTTCTTTTGGGCGTTACCGGCTCCGGAAAAACCTACACAATCGCGAACGTCATCGAAAGGGTGCAAAAACCAGCGCTTGTGATTTCGCACAACAAAACTCTCGCCTGGCAACTCTACAAGGAATTTAAAGATTTCTTTCCTCAAAATGCCGTGCATTATTTCGTAAGCTATTATGATTATTACCAGCCGGAAGCATACATTCCCCAGTCCAATACCTATATAGAAAAAGACGCGCGCATCAATGAAAAAATCGATCAGATGCGCCATGCCGCCACGCAAGACCTCCTCGTGAGAGATGATGTCATTGTCGTTGCTTCGGTCTCCTGCATCTACAACATTGGCTCGAGCGAAGATTATAAAAATCTAAGCCTTGACATTTTGCTCGGACAAAAAATTTCCCGCAAAGAACTGCTCGCGCACATTGTAGCTCTTGGCTACGCGCGCAACGAAATAGACCCAAAACCCGGCAACTTTCGCGCGCATGGAGAACGGATAGAAGTGTATCCGGCAACGGGAGAAAAAGTCATAATCATAGAAATCTCGCAGGACAAAATTGCCAAAATAACCGAAGGCAAATTAGATAAAACAAAATCCCTACATACTAAACACATAGTACCAAATACTCGTCTCTTCCCCGCTCATTTTTGGGCCACGCCTGAACACAAGCAAAAAATCGCGATCGTGAATATCCGCAACGAACTCTCCGACCGCTTAAAATTTTTACGATCGCGGGGAAAACTCCTTGAAGCCCAACGCCTTGAACAAAAAACAAATTTTGATCTTGAGATCATCGAAGAAACTGGCTTCTGCCACGGCATTGAAAACTACTCGAGGCATTTTGATTTCCGCCGCCCGGGAGAAGCGCCCTACACGCTTCTTGATTTTTTTCCTTACGCGAACAAAGACTTCCTTACCGTTATCGACGAGTCGCACATGACAATTCCTCAAATTCGCGGGATGTACTTTGGCGATAGATCGAGAAAAGAAACGCTCGTTGAGTATGGCTTCCGCCTTCCCTCCGCTCTCGATAACCGCCCGCTCACGTTCGCTGAATTTTTAAAGCGCATTGGGCGGACAATCTTTGTTTCCGCGACGCCCGCGGAATATGAGCTCAAAAAATCCTATGCGGGAAGTGAGACTTCCCACATAGCGCAACAGCTAGTCCGCCCCACCGGCCTTCTTGATCCATCGATTGAAATACGTCGAACCAAGAATCAGATGGCTGATCTGATAAAAGAAATTGAAAAACGAGTGAAAAAAAATCAGAAAGTGCTTGTCACAACGATTACAAAACGGCTCGCGGAAGATATTGCCGAGTATCTTTGCGAAAGGAATATCAAAGCCTATTATCTTCATTCGGAGATTCACACACTCGATCGCCCAAAGATTCTTCATGATCTTCGATCCGGAACGCACGACGTCGTTGTCGGCGTAAATCCCCTGCGCGAAGGGCTCGATCTTCCCGAGGTTTCTCTTGTGGTAATTCTCGATGCCGACAAAGAAGGGTTTTTGCGAAATGACACTACCCTCATCCAGACTATGGGACGCGCGGCTCGGCATGTAGACGGCCATGCGATACTGTACGCGGACATCATCACCGATTCCATGAAGCGCGCAATACGGGAGACGGAACGGCGAAGAAAAATACAGCAGAAATACAACGAGGCGCATGCCATCACTCCCAAAAGCATTGAAAAACCGCTTGAAGAAAACTATCCGGAAGAGTCTATTCCTCAAGGCAGATCAAAAGAAAAATCGGGCAAAGAAATTTCTCATCTTGATAATACCTCTCTCTATTATCTTGAGAGGGAAATGAAAAAAGCGGCAAAAGCCTTCGACTTTGAAAAAGCAGCCGCCCTTCGTGATAAAATAAAATTATTTGACAAAACTTTCAATACCTGATACATTGAAGAATATGCCAATCACGTCAGCGGCAAAAAAATCGCTCCGGCAGAATCCCAGACGCAAAGCCCATAATCTTCAGTATAAAAACAAAATAAAAAACCTTGTCAAAAAGGCTCTCTCTTTTGCAACACAAGAAAAAAAGGAGGAACTTCGAAACGCAATCCCCGCGCTTTATAAAGCGTTTGATAAAGCCGCGAAAATAGGCGTCATGAAAAAACATACGGCGGCGCGGCGCAAATCTCGCATCGCAAGAAAGCTCAATCAGCTCCTTCGGCCCGAGACTCCTGTCCAAGCGAAGGAGACAATGGCGCAAAAATAAGACGCTCAAAGGAGGTACAAGGCTCGTAAGCTCCGGTCTTTGTATCTCTTTCCAGCTCTACAAGTATTTTGTAGAGCTGTTGTATTTGTTCTTTGCCAAATCTTCTTGCCTGCGCAACGCTCTTTTGCGCCACATACGGGTGGAGCGAAAGAATTCGCGCGATATTTGAGACATTTCTTTCTCCATTCCTGCAGAGATCAGAGGCCAAAGCGATATTGCGAATCTGATGATAGAGCATCGAAAAAAGATACTGTGGCTCGTCTCCCGAGGCAAGATGCCCGTGCAAAAGCTTTAACGCCCGAGCTTTGTTCTGCTCCGCGAACGCATCGATAAACCCAAATATATTCATCTCGAGCGGAGCACGAAAAAAAGCATTAAGGTCTTGGGAAGAAATTTCTACCCCATCTCCGCCCTCGCCTCTTGTCGAACGGGCGTATGCCTTGAGTTTAGCGATCTCATTTTCAAATGTCCAAAGATCTCCTCCGGTCTTTTGAAGAAGGCGAAAAAATGCTGAATTCTCCATCAAAATACGATGTTTCAAAAGATATGCCTTGCACCATTTTTGAAGTCCCATTCCGCTCAATACTTTAAATTCTTGAGATTTTGAGTTCTTTAAAATCCAAAAAATCCAAGGGTCTTTTTTATCCGCTTCCCTTTCAAGAAAGACAATGACAATATCTTTGGATTTTACAAAGTTGTCTTTCCCCGGCCATGCGAGAAACGCATCTCTAAACTCTTTTACACGAGCAACATATTTCAAAACTATCAACTTTTTTTCTCCAAGCATCGGGGTCGCGTACAGAGCGTTTTTGAATTCCTGAAAATCGCAACGTTCTTCGTCAAATATATGAAAGCTCAATCCGCTTTCGTGGATTGCTTTGTATCGCGCCACAATTTCTTCTAATTTTTTTCCGGATCTATACGTATCAGATCCAAAAAGAAACAGAATCATAATGTATAATTCACATTCGTAGCCGGTTCAACGACTTCTATCCAAATTTTCCCCGGCACAAACGAGATCTCCTCGCCCGCCCCATTGAAAAATCGTAAGGCATCGCGCGACTCCTTTTTAACCCATGTTCCTTTTATTTCTTCTCCGTTTCGATACACCACAGCCTCGCCCCCTCCAAGAATGTCCACGTCATTGTATCCTCCTCCTATTTGCCTCGATTTTGCCCGCATGATAACGACATTTTTCGCCTCAACCTGCCGATCCATTAAAAGATCGATCTCCTTTGCTCCTCCACGCGAGCGAAGATACGCATTTGTCTGTGCATTATACTCATAAAAAACCGCGTACGGATTCCTGTACTCTATGCTGATTTTTTTCCCGCTCAACAAAATCCCGCGGGGCGGAGAGCTTAAAAAGTTGTACCCCTCAAATTTGCTATCCATTCTATAGCCTAGGCTACGCGCCGCATTCTCCAATCGCGCCATTGAAGTAAAGCCGTCATGAGGAGCCGGCACTCCATCCTTTCGATAAAAGGCTTCGAATTTATTTGGCAAGGCATCAAGGTTGTCAATCACTCCCTTCCCTAACTCCTCGAGGCTACGTGCGGATCCTCCCCAGTGAGCGAATATCGCGTCATAGCCTTGGGCAAGCGGAATAAAATCGTGACGAGCCGACCGCACCGATCCGATTTCTTTAGGATCTTCACATACAAAAATTGCCATCATGCGCGTAATGGAACCGGTAACAACCGGCATTTCAATCACAAGGTCGGCCATTCCTATGCCAGAAAGCGGACGCGCTTCGCGATCTTCCGCGATCATTACCGCGAATGGCCTCCGAGAGAAATGTTCACAAAGAATACCGGTAAGAGAGTTCGTCTGTCGCACCGAGGAACTCGCCTCGCCAACTTCTGATCCTCGTAACGTCGTTGAGCTTGATGATGAAACATTTCGCGCGATATCCTTCCTGATCAATACGCTTTTCCCCCCTATTCCGACCAAATAAAAAAACAGGCCGAATGCGCCAGCCGCGAGGAATCCTAAAAATATCCCAAATAAAAAAGATGGATATGTGTGCCGCATAACTCGCTATCGCAACGTATCCTTCACTTTCTGGACAATTTCACCCGGAGTAAAGTGCGCCTTGATAAGATAATCCTCCGCGCCAAGCGCAAGTCCTCTGTCAATATCGTCTTTCTGGCCAAGGTTTGACAAAATAATAATTGGGATCGCTCGCACCCCCGCGTCTTCCTTTGCCTGTTTTAAGACCTCAAATCCATCCACGCCCGGCAAAATAAGATCGAGAAGCACAATGGCCGGCTTTTCCTCCCGAATAAGACGCAGGCCTTCTTCCCCATCAATTGCCTGAAGTGTTTCAAAGCCCTCCTCCTCCAATTTTTTGATGATGAGATCGCGCAAAAACTGGTCGTCTTCGATCACAAGAACTTTTTTTTGATCTTTACTCCTTTCTCTATGCGGCATTGAGGAACCTTCTAAATTTCCCAACACCTTGCCCACCTTCTCCGAAACCTCTTTTGGATCAAACTCCGCTTTTATTAAGTAATCTTTCACTCCAAGCGACTTTGCCCTGTCAATCTCAACCGGCTCGCCGGAGTTTGAAATAATAATCACCGGAATCGCGCTCAATTCAGGATCGGCATGCATAGTCTCTAAAACTTCCATGCCTCCGAGTTTTGGCATCGCGATATCGAGAAGAACAAGGGCCGGCTTTTCTTTTCGAACTTCCAAGAGCCCTTCCTCTCCATCTCTCGCAGAAAAAACCTCGTAGCCGTCTTTCGTTAATTTATCTTTCAGCATCTTGCCAAGAGTTGGTTCATCTTCGATAATAAGAATTCTTGCCATAAATAATTTTAAGCTTACAGCTTCCCATCGCAAGCTCCATCCGTCAAGCTACTGCGCGGCAGTCGTAAGCTTTTTAAGTTCGCCCCATGAGGGGCCAAAAGAAATATCAACTTTTAATGGAACTGACAAAGAATATGCATTCTCCATAATCTCTTTTATGTCTTGTGATTGCTTTTCTATCATATCATCCCGTATTTCAAATAGCAATTCGTCGTGGATTTGCAAAATCAGGCGGCATGTTTCGTCGAGTGTATTGCTTTCCGCGATCGCGACCATCGCAAGTTTGATGATATCGGCGCTTGAACCCTGAATAGGATGATTCACTGCCATGCGCTCTGCTTGAGCTTTGAGGACTGGTGTGTGTGAGGTAATTTCCGGGATATAACGTTTCCGATGCAATAGAGTTTCTGCGTATCCGTGCTCCCGAGTAAATTCCTTGATTTTTTGAATATACTCATATATCGCAGGAAAACGCGCAAAATAACCGTCAATAAAATCTTTCGCCTGCGTACGGGAAATATTCGCGCTCTTTGCGAATCCAGAAGCTCCCATGCCGTATAAAATCCCGAAATTCAGGGCTTTCGCGCGGTATCGCATTTCGCTCGTCACATCTTGTTTGGGTACGCCGAATACTTCTGCCGCGGTCATCACGTGGATATCTTCTCCTTGACGGAAAAAAGCTTTCATTTTTTGATCGTCCGCGATATGCGCGGCAATCCGAAGCTCCATCTGCGAATAATCGAACGCCACAAATTGAAATCCTTTTCCCGCGATAAAACCTTTGCGGATTTTTGTCCCCCACTCTCCCCTTGCTGGAATGTTTTGAAGATTCGGACGCAAAGAAGAAATGCGGCCAGTCGAAGCTCCAAGCTGATCAAAGCTCGTATGAATCCTTCCCTCCGCGTCTGCCATGGAAGGAAGGGGCATAAGATACGTTGAATACAGTTTTTGAAGCTCGCGGTATTTTAAAAGTTGTGAAATCACCGGATGCGCGCCTTGCAATTTTTCAAGTTCCGGAGCGGCCGTAGACACCACTCCTCCCGGAGTCTTTTTTAAACCTTTAAGGGGAAGCGCGAGGTGTGAAAAAAGAATTTCTGAAAGTTGCTGGGGTGAATTGATGTTAAATTTTTTCCCCGAGATCTCGTAGATCCGCGATTCAGTATCTGTGAGGTCTTTCTGGATTTCTTTCGCGAGCTTTTCAAGATATTCTTTATCAATTTTGATTCCAAGTTTTTCCATATTTCGGACGATTGACACCAATTTCTTTTCAAGTTCATACACCTCTTGTGAAAAAACGCCTTCTGTATTCAACTTCTCGATTTTTTCAAACGTTGCATCCTTTTTTTCTCCGATACCCTCGTTCGTCTCTCGCAATTCTTCCTTCGGCTTTGCGGAAACGAAAGACGGCAATCGCGCGATCAATGAACGGAATTCAAACTTCTCCAGCACTTCTTCCACTTCTTCTCTTTTGAATACAGCCCACCGAAGATCGCGAAGACGAAAATCAATCGGCACGTCTTTCCGAATCATCGCAAGTTCCCGGCTGAAAAGCGCCTGCTCTTTATATTGAAGGAGCCGCTCCTGAAGTTTTGGTTTTATTTTTTGCGAGAGATCTTGGTCTTTTTCCTCCAATCTCTTATATAGATTATCTATTGAGTCAAACGCGGAAAGAATCTGAATCGCGGTTTTTTCCCCAACTCCGGTAACGCCCGGAATATTATCCGAAGGATCTCCTCTCAATCCCTTGTAATCAACCATTTGTTTCGGAGTAAGGCCTCCAAATCTTTTTTTCACCGCTTCTTCGTCGTACAGCACCGTATCGGCTAACCCTTTGCGCATGGTATAGACTTTTGTCTGCTTGTCCACAAGCTGAAGCGTATCGAGATCGCCGCTTACAATGACAATCTCGGCTTTCGGTTGCGCCTGCGATCTCTCTGCCAATTTCGCGACAGTGCCTATCACATCATCGGCCTCAAACCCTTCTTTCTCATAGATAGGTATATGAAATGCGTTCAGCACTTCTTTTACATATGGAATCTGCTGATAAAGCTCGTCCGGCGCTTTTACGCGCTTTGCTTTGTATTCCTCGTACGCGACATCGCGAAATGTGGGAGCATGAACATCAAAAGCCGCCGCGATATACTCCGGTTCAAATTCCCGCAATACTTTAAGAAGTATCGAGGTAAACCCATAGACAGCATTCACAAGCACGCCTTTATGCGTCCGAAATTCGGGAAGAGCGTGGTAAGAACGATGGATAAGGGCGTTCGCGTCGAGTATTAAAAATAGTTTTTTATTTTTGCTTGTCATTCTACTTTCTCGATCTCTATCTTTCTTTTGTTTTCTCCTTCGTATCGAAATTTTACTTTCCAGTACGGCCTTGGAATAACTGCTTGAATGCGTTCCGCCCACTCAATCGCGAAGATTGCGCGGGAATCTTCCAGCATCTTATCGAGGCCAATATTCCTTGCGTCTTTCTCGTCATGCACCCTGTAGCAGTCGATGTGATAAAAATACTTTTTGTTCTTTCCTTCGTCGAGCGAACCTTTGCTTTTTATAATAAACTTTTTCATCAACACAAACGTGGGGCTTCTTATGTCAGTGATTCCGAGCGCGCTTGCAAGCCCCTTTGTAAAATAGGTTTTCCCTGCCCCAAGCTCGCCTGTCAGACAAAAAATGAGCGACTTTTCTGCCTCGGCGTCGAGAAGTGCCTCTTTGAGAAACACTTTCGCGCGCTCCAT
>JACOUK010000026.1 GCA_016177905.1 Candidatus Spechtiibacteriota bacterium
GTGATCAGATGTGCGTATGCTAAAGCGGACTTCTTTTATTTCGGTTTTTTGCCCTTTGTGTCCCGCCTTTTGCTTTTTCTGTTCTTGATAAAGAAACTTTCCAAACTCCATGATCCTTGCGACCGGAGGGGTTGCCTTTGGGGCAATCTCTATAAGATCCAAATTTTTCTCCCGGCTTAATCGAAACGCTTCTTCCGTACTTAAAATACCGAGGTTGTTTCCTTGTTCATCAATAACCCGAAGCTCGAGAGCCCGTATTTGATTATTGATGCGGGGGGCCCTTACTTGTATTCGATTGTGGCGATATGGTCTTCTTTGCAAAATCAGTGGAGATGAAGGGAGTTGAACCCTTGTCTGGATGATATTCCCAATATACTTCTACAAACATAACCAAATTATTTGTATTCGGGATGCGAGATAAAAATTTGGCAAAATTCTTGTATCCCTATCTCGTTTTTTTCAAACATTCAGGGAGAAGCTGAATGCTCTATCTCGCTTAATGTCACCTCTTTTGCGTAGCGAGAATGGGCAGAGAGATGGTTTACGTTATTTAAGCGTAAACTGGCGCTGGATTGAGAATACCCGCAAAGGCATTCTTTACCAAGCTGAATAAGTTTGCACTTATTTTGATTTCCCAAAGTTTAGCGAGATTTGAGAATACTCGGTTTGCGTATAGCAGGAACAATTATCCATCGAAGCCTGACATCCCCTGTTTCATCGCTCGTGCCATCTCTTTTTCAGCCTCTCTTTTCTTGAGCTTCTCGCGTTTTTCATACTTTTTCTTTCCTTTTCCCACACCGATTTCTACCTTGACTTTTCCTTTTACAGTATACAGCGAAAGGGGGAGGAGAGTCAACCCCTGATTTTTCGATTTTCCGATAAGAGTGCTGATTTCGGAATGTTTAAGGAGAAGCTTTCTTGACCGAGTTGGCTCATAATTTTTCGGAGTGTTTGTGGCTTGGTATGGCGAGATATGAGTGTTCAAAAGATACGCCTCGTTATCCTTTATGATAACGTACGCCCCTTTTAAGCTGACATGTCCGAGTTTTGCCGATTTTACTTCAAATCCGCGCAACACAATGCCAGCCTCGTACGTCTCAAGGATTTCGTAATCAAAGTGCGCTTTTTTGTTTTTGGCGAGTATTGACATCACAGTACTTCCAGTGTAGTTTAAGATTAGTCCTTAGACAAGCGCAAAGACAAAGGATCATGGAGGAATAGAATCAATGAAAGAGTGGAAAGGAATTCTTCGGGAATTTCAAGAGTTTTTACCGGTTACAGAAAAGACTCCGATAACTACGCTCGGCGAGGGGAATACGCCGCTTGTTCTTGTAAATGGCCTTGCCCAAGCGATCGGGTTTCACGGGAAGCTGTATCTCAAGAACGAAGGAGCGAATGCCGGGACCAATTCTTTTAAGGACAGGGGCATGACTGTTACGGTTTCAAAGGCTCTTGAAGAGGACGCTAAGGCAATAATCTGCGCATCTACGGGCAATACGTTGGCCGCCGCCGCCGCGTACGCAGCTGCCGCTCAAAATGCCGGTATGAAACTTCGGTGCATCGGCATATTGCCTGAACAAAAAGTCGCGGCCGGGAAGCTTAGTCAGGCTCTCCGATTCGGCGCGAAAGTCATTCGCGTCCGGGGGTCTTTCGATGCGGCGCTTGAAGTCGCGCGATACCTCGCGAAAAATTATCCCGTGACTCTCGTAAACTCGATAAATCCCTATCGCATCGAAGGGCAAAAGACTGCCGCGTTTGAAATCTGGGAGCAACTGGGCGGCAGACCGCCGGATTACCATTTTATTCCAGTCGGCAATGGCGGAAATATCACCGCTTATTGGAAGGGATATAGAGAATACAAGGAGAATTGGAATAGGATGGCGGAGGGATACAAGAAACTTGCTCCGAAGATGGGCGTTTTTGAGCCTATGGATCCTGTACAATTCCTCCCAAAAATGATGGGGTATCAAGCCGCGGGAGCCGCGCCCATTGTGCGAGGAGAGAGAATCGAGCGCCCAAAAACTTTCGCGTCTGCGATTCGGATTGGGAATCCGACGTTTTGGAACGAAGCAGTCGCCGCATCTTCCGAGTCCGGCGGAAAAATTGATATGGTGACCGACGGCGAGATCCGCAAAGCGTATGATTTGATTCCCGAGCTTACCGGCATTTTTTGCGAGCCGGCATCCGCGGCTTGTGTCGCCGGTCTTATCAAAGCGCTTCAAAACGAAGAGATGGAAAATACTTCGGACACAGTCGTTGTGTGCACCCTTACGGGAAACGGCCTTAAAGATCCGACGTCCGCCCGCCGCGGAATGTCGGAGCCGATTCTTTTTGGCGCGGATCCTGGTAAGATCGCAAGGTTTTTGCAACTAGTGTAAGTAAAAAGTTTCAGAATGCCCACGCAGCTGCGTGGGCATTTTTATTTGATTTTGATTCGCGCAAAATGCTACACTCAAGGTATGATACGCGAAGATATAAAAGAAATTATCGCAAAGGCTCTTGCGGATCTTCAAAAAACCGGAGCCTTAACTTCGGGTGATTTGCCGGAAATAAAAATTGAACACCCGGAGGATCTTCGTTTGGGGGATTACGCGACAAACATCGCGCTGATTCTCACAAAAAAAGAGGGGAAGAAAGCCAGCGAGATCGCGGAAGTTATAGCGAGCAAAATAAAAGCGCAGAACGCAAAAAGCATTGAAAAGCTTGAAGCAGTAAAGGGTTTTATAAACTTTTTTATTTCAAAAAATTATCTATTGAGAGAACTTGAGACCATTACGGAAGAAAAAGAAAGATACGGGGCAGAGAAAGAGACAAAGAAAAGAATCGTGGTGGAGTATTCGAGCCCGAACATCGCAAAGTCTTTCGGAATAGGGCATTTGCGCTCTACTGTTATCGGCCAAGCCATATACAATCTGTATCAATTTTTGGGCTGGAAATGTTTTGGCATAAATCACCTTGGAGATTGGGGCACGCCTCACGGAAAAATTTTATATCAAATCAAAGAGAAGAAACTCAAAGGGAAAAACGAAAAAGAGAAAGAAGAGATTTTAAAAAATTTAACGATTGAAGAATTAGAGCGACTATACGTTGATTTCCATAAGGACCTTGCGGCAAATCCCAAGCTTCAGGATCGCGCGCGAGAATGGTTCAAAAAGCTTGAGCAGGGAGACCGCGAGGCAAAAGAGATTTGGGAATATACAAAAACGATAAGTTTGAGAGAGTTCGAGCGTCTGTACGATCTTTTGGATGTGCGCATAGACAGCGTGTGGGGCGAAAGTTTCTACGAGAATATGCTGAAGGATGTTGTGGAAGAAACGAAGAAGAAGGGAATCGCGAAAGAGAGTCAGGGAGCGCTCATCATTGAATATAGTGAAAACCCGGACACAGGCAAATTGCCGCCCGCGATGCTTGTAAAATCCGACGGAGCGACAACGTATTTTACAAGAGACCTCGCGGCTGTCCGATACCGCATCAGAGAGTTCAAGCCAGATATTTTAGTGTACGAAACCGGAGTGGAGCAAACATTGCATTTTCGGCAGGTTTTTGAAGCGGCGCGCATGCTTGGGTGGGTAAGCGGCGAGAAATTCGTTCATGTTGGGCATGGACTTTATCGCTTTGAGCATGGAAAATTCTCGACACGTTCCGGCGAGACAATCCATTTGGAAGAAGTATTGCGCGAAGCAATCCTGCGAGCGCGGAAAATTATTGACGCATCGGAGACTGGGAGGGGATTATCCGAGGAAGAAAAAGAGGATGTCGCAAGAGCCGTGGGGATTGGAGGCGTAAAGTATAATGATTTATCGCACAACCCATCGAGCGATATTATCTTTGACTGGGACAAAATTCTGAATCTGAAAGGAAATTCCGCGCCGTACATCCAATACACGTACGCCCGATGCGCGAGCGTATTAAAAAAAGCGGGGGAGAAAAATAATGGAGAGATAAAGTATAAAGATTTTTCTTTAGAAGAGCTTCTCATTCTTCGGTTGATTGTACGGTTTCCTGAAGTCGCGCGGGAAGCGGCGGAAACATTCTCTCCGAATCTTCTTTGTAATTTTGTTTTTGATCTTGCGCAGGCATACAATCTTTTTTATGCTTCGCATCGTATTGGAGACGCGGAGAACAATGAGGCAAAAAAATTTCGGCTCCTGCTTACGCAAGGAGTCGCTCATGTGATAAAAAATTGCCTCGGCTTACTTAGCATAAAGACTCCGGAGAGATTGTAGAGTGACCGTTGCCCGGAGCGGCTAAAAAACAAAAACACCCCGGCTATGCGTAGTCGGGGTTTTAATGTGCGTGAGTTAAGAGAATTCCTCGTTTAGCTTATGATCAAGAACATAAAGGCAGACTTCCTTTGCGCCCTGTTCGGTGTAGCCAAACTTTTCGATAAGATTTTTCATCATAAAGACGATGTGTTCCCGCAGGCGGCGGTCAATGTCGAATGTTTCAAATTCTTTTGTTCCAAAAACCTTGATCGCTTCGTAGAAGTTTACGTTGTTCGCAAACGGATTCAGGACTTTTTCGCGCAGATTTCTGCTGTATGCGCTCAAGAGTTCGCGGTAGAGATCGGTTTCCTGAACGTTGCGTTCCCGGGAAAATAGCGTTACAAACTTTCTTTGGACTTCCTTGGCAAACTGCAAGGCTTCCTTGTCTTGCGTTTCGTAACCTGCGAGGTAGGTTGCCATAAGTTTCAAAAAACCAATCGTAACTTCGATTTCTTCTCCGGTAAATGGGCATTTTGTTTTCGTGCCTGCATCGTGATTTACCGCCCAAAGATAATTCAGAATATCTTTTACAATCTGCGCCTCGTTATAGTAGTACAGAGCTTCTTTTATTTCGCCCAAAACAGTGTAATTGTATGAGTCTACAAGGGAAGCAAGGAAGTTTTGCGGAATCTTTTCGTTTCTGCTCTCTCTTCCAATTCTGTGCTTAAAGAAGTCTGTAAGATTGTCCATGTTTATGAGATTCGTCCGCGCCATATAACGATTTGAAAATTCACTGAAAAGCCTTATAGATTCTCTGCCTGAAAAACCGACGCTGCCTTGCTTTTCTCCTTCCGCTATAAGTTCCCGTCTTATTGGAGCTGTAAACTTTTTTCTGTCCTCTTCCGATATCCAGCTGGGGATAACTCCGCTGTATATCTCCATCTTCAACAAAAGTCCATTTTCATCGCAGTATTTGTCGTAGTCTTCTAGATGCGGAATCCAGTCCTTAAGCGGATCGGGCTCTGTTTTATCGTAACGTATCTTCATGCGCGAAGCGATAATTACACGCGCAAAGTTCTCAAGGATTCTGGGGAGAAAATGCCGGCGGACTGATTCTCCAAAAATGGTAAGATATATGTTTACCTCCGTAGATGGCTCCAAGACATACGGGATGGTGTTATAGTGAATCCTGCCCTGCAGAGATTCCATCTTTTTTGCGGCGATGAGTTCTTTATCTTCGGGATTCATCAGCGCGAAGAACAGGGAGTTTATCGGTTCTTCGATAGCCCCTACCTTATGTACGCCTTCGCTGATAACATTGTGAAGTTCGGCAAGCCTTTCCTGGTTTTCTAGCTTTACATCCATAAGCACATATACGCCGTTATTTGTCTTCGCCAAATGGGAGAACACATATCGCACCGCGTTTACGCCAAACATACGATCCAATTTTTCCTGGACTTGCCGGTTTGTAAAATAGAAGCTCACCGGCCGGCCATTCTCCATCCCCAAAATAGGCTTGTCGCCGGGGTTGAAGATGCTGATGCCTTCGCCCAAGCGCCTGTCAAATTTGTAGGGTCTTACTTTTATCATGCTAAGAACCTTGTCGAGCGAACCGA
>JACOUK010000024.1 GCA_016177905.1 Candidatus Spechtiibacteriota bacterium
AAAAAGTACATGGGAGTTCCCAAGCAGAGAAAAACTAAAGCCCGACAGGGCAATCGCAGATCGCATCATGGCCTAGCAAGCATGGTTTTTTCGCTTTGCGCAAAATGCGGAAAAGATGTTTTGCCGCATCGGCTTTGCGAAAATTGCGGCACATACAAGCAAAGAGAGATGGTAAATGTGCTCGCGAGATTGGACAAGAAAGAGAGGAAGCGCAGAGAAAAGGAGCAGGCAATGCATGAAAAAGAGCATCCAGAAGCAGCCGAGACGCCTCGTAGCGGGGGTAGTATGGAGGAGCTTTCCCAGAAATAATTTTCAATAGAATAATTGTATTTATGGCATCCAGGCATCTTTCACGAAGCATAGCCATGCAATCTCTCTACGAGTGGGATTTTTGGCATAACGATGGTTCAAAACTTAAGCAGATTGTTGAAAATACTATCAAAGAATTCGGGCCGGGACTCGAAAACACGGATTTTATCTGGGAGCTTATCAATGGCGTGATGAAGAATCTTGGTAAAATAAATGAAATCATAGAAAAATGCGCGCCAGAATGGCCTCTTGCGCAGATTACAATAGTTGATAGAAACGTTCTTCGCATAGGAATTTATGAGCTTCTCTGGGGGAAGCGCGACGAGGTGCCTCCCAAAGTTGCTATCAATGAAGCGATAGAGCTCGCGAAGAATTTTGGAGGAGAAAGCTCGGGGCGATTCATAAACGGGGTTCTTGGGACGATATACAGGGAGATAGGGGAGCCGGGGAAAGACGAGACATCGAAACCCAAGGAACCCGCCGAAAGTCTCGCTTCGCGAGACATTCAGGCGGGCCCGCCTTCAATTCCGCCAAAGGCGGATTTGGGCGGGGAAAAAGAGCAAGAATAAAATAATTTTGAAACATGTTTCATGAAGGATCTTTCACTACTCGAGCAATCTCTCGGAGTAGAATTTAAAAATAAGGATCTCCTTTTGCAGGCTCTCACGCATCGCTCATATCTAAACGAGAATCCAAATTTTCGGCTTGCGCATAATGAACGGCTTGAATTTCTTGGCGACGCAGTGCTGGAGCTTGCGGTGACAAAATATCTGTACGAGAAATATAAAAACCCCGAGGGGGAGCTTACTTCTTGGCGGGCGGCGTTAGTCAACAGTAAGATGCTTGCTTCGATTGCGCGAGATTTGGAGATGAATGATTTTTTGCTTCTGTCGCGCGGAGAGACAAAAGATATCGGCCGCGCCCGGGAATATATTCTCGCGAATGCCATGGAGGCGACCATTGGCGCGCTTTATCTGGACAGAGGATTTGATGAGGCAGGAGCGTTTATCGAGCGGTATATCACCCCAAAACTTCCAGAAATCATAGAGAAACATCTTAACAAAGATCCGAAAAGCAGATTGCAGGAAGAGGCGCAAGAGCGAGTTGGCATTACCCCGACGTATGAAGTGCTCGATGAATCGGGGCCGGATCACGCGAAAAATTTTGTGGTTGGAGTATTTTTGGATAAAGAATTGATGGCAAAGGGTGAAGGAGCCAGTAAGCAGGAAGGCGAAGAGCGCGCGGCACAAAACGCCCTGAAGGCAAGGGGATGGTAGATAGTTGACATTTTTACTATTTTTGTATACAAAAGAATGTATGCTTCGATTACGATTACGTCGCGTAGGAAAAAAGAATAGTCCGGCATTCCGTTTGATTGTGACCCCGAGACGCACGGGTCCTAAAACCGGGAGGTTTTTGGAAATTTTGGGGTTTTATAATCCCCGCACGCATGAAAAAGGAATAGAGAAGGAGCGGGTTCTCTATTGGATGAGCAAGGGGGCCCAACCCTCGAATACCGTGCGGAATATGCTTATAAGCGAAGGGGTCATTGAGGGGCGCAAGGTGCGCGTTGTGCACAGAAAGAAAAAGGGAAAGGAAGAGGAGAAGACAGCGGGAATTAAAGTCGCCGAGAGTGCCGAGAGCAAGCCCAAAGCCGCTCCTGCAAACGAGATTGCGACGGTATCTCCGGCTCCGCCAGTTGCGTAAGCAAGACTATTGACAAAGTTTTTCTTTAATGCTATAATACTTCCATAATCCTTTTCTTGCATCTGTTTTAAATGCGAAGGCTGACTTCGTCCCGCTGAAGGCGGAAAATCTAAGATAGACGCAAGAAAAGGTCGCCATTGAATTCTGATAATTAAGAAGAGATTGTCTGGCCGCGTACATAAAATTTTACGCGGCGAGATTATTGATTGATTCCCATGGATAATGCTACAGCAGATCAGGAGTTTCTAGAGTATCTCGTCAAGTCTCTAGTTGATCATCCTGAAAAGGTGAAGACCGAAAGAAAAGTTGATGAAATGGGTGTTCTGATCACTCTTTCGGTCCATCCAGAAGATATGGGTCAAGTGATTGGGAAGAGCGGCGCTACAGCTCGTTCAATTCGTTCACTTTTGCGGATTGTGGGGATGAAGCATAACGCGCGAGTCAACTTGAAGATTGAGGAACCCGAAGGGGGATCGCGAAGAGCTCCTGCTCCAAGAGCAGGAGGAAGCGTGGAGGACGCAGTTGGCGATTTAGACCTCTAAAAAAGTTTGCTTAGTTTACTTTGACTAAGCTCGGAAACAGTGCTACTATCGTAGTGCTGTTTTCGTTAGATGTTATGATTACTTTCGATATTCTCACAATTTTCCCTGAAATGTTTTCATGCTATTTCGATAGCTCAATGCTTGGCAGGGCGCAAAAAAAGAAACTCATAAAGATTCGGGTGCACAATCTTCGCGATTTCACGAAAGATAAGCACAAAATTACCGATGATCTTGCGTATGGCGGAATTTCCGGAATGGTGATGAAAGTGGAGCCGATCTATCGAGCAGTGCAAAAACTCAAAATAAAGGGGGGTCTGACCGCCCTTAGAAAAAAATCCCGTGTGATTTTATTGTCCGCAAAAGGCAAGGTTTTAACGCAAGAGAAAGTGCGCAGATTTGCAAAGTACGATCAGATAATTTTGATCGCCGGACATTACAAGGGAGTGGATGAACGCGTCGCGAAACATATTGCCGATGAAGAATTATCTGTCGGCGAGTATGTGATAACCGGCGGAGAAGTGCCGGCGATGATTGTCGTGGACGCGGTGAGCAGAATGATAAAAGGAGTGATAGGAGACGAGGCGTCAAAAGAAGGTGAATCTTTCTCTATCCTAGGACGGTCGGGTCGTCCTAGAGAGCGCGTGAAACACGAACATGGCGTGTATACTCGTCCCGCTGTGTTCAGCCCTAAGAAAGGAGTACGATGGGAGGTGCCCGAAGTATTGCTTTCAGGCCACCACGCGAAGATTGAGGAATGGCGCGAAGCGCAGAGAAATAAAGCCTAGATACAAAAATATCCTCAAAGCTCCTTTACCTCGTCGCACAATATCTTGAGAGAGCCGTCTTTGCTGGAAAGACGGCCTTTTATTTGGACGGCTCGGCCCACCTCGAAGATTTTTGAGTTTTTTTCAAGCAGAGAAGGGAATACGAGACCTTCGATTTTCGAAGTTAAGTCTTCGATGCCGATAAAAAGCATTTGGTGGCCATTTTTTGTTACAATTTTTTTGACGCTGGAAATTACGCCCGCAAGGTTGAGCGTTCGCCCCGCGTCGCGCATTGCGAGATTTTTAATTTTTGGCAATGCGCGCAGTTTTTCCCCGTATTCCTCCAGCGGATGGCTTGAAAGATAAAAGCCCAGCAGTTCTTTCTCCCAGAGAAGCGTTTGTTTTTTAAGCGCGGGCACAGCATGCGCAAAGCGAAGAGAGTTTTGGAAGAGCGGCTGGTCCTGGAATAAACTTGCCTGGGGAGACACTCGCATGTTTTTTTGGGCACGGGCGTACTTGAGAAGCATTTCGATATTTTGAAGAAGGAGATTTCGCTCGCCAAGCGTGTCAAACGCGCCGCATTTAACGAGACTTTCGAGAGATTTTTTATTGAGATCTTTGTCGTGCACTCGCTCGAGGAGATTTTCGATAGAATGGAATGTTCCATGCTCTCTTCGTTCCGTGATGATTTCTTCGACAATATGATCTCCGACATTTTTAATCGCGGCAAGTCCAAATCGGATACCTTGTCCTGTGCTCTTCGAGTCTGAGGACTTTTCAGAGTCTGAACGACCTGCCGAAGGACTCTGGGCAACAACCGAGAAATCTGCTTCACTCTCATTGATCTCTGGCGGCAGGACTTTTATTCCCATATCTTTGCATTCGTCGATGAGAAAGGAAATGCGATCGATATCTTTCTGCTCGGCGTTGAGCAGAGCCGCCATAAATTCGCTTGGGTAATGGGCTTTCAGATACGCAGTTTGGAAGCCGACAGTCGCGTAGCAAGTCGAATGCGCCTTATTGAAGCCGTATCGCGCGAATGGTTCAACGAATTGGAATAATCTGCCGGCAGTTTGTTCGGCGATTCCGTTATGTACCATTCCGCGGATGAATTTTTCACGCTGTTCTTCGAGCAGTTCCTTAATTTTTTTTCCTATTGCTTTGCGGAGCACGTCAGCTTCAGAATATGTGAACCCTGCGAGGTCTCTTGCGATTTGAAGCACTTGTTCCTGATATACCGCGATGCCGTAGGTGCTTTTAAGTATGGGCTCAAGTCTTGGATGGAGATAGTTGATTTCTTTTTTGCCGTGCTTGCGCGCGATAAAATCAGGGATAAGTTCCATAGGTCCCGGGCGATACAGCGCCACCATCGCGATAATGTCTTCAAAGTGAGTTGGTTTGAGTTCTTTCAGGTACCGTTTCATGCCGCTGCTTTCAAACTGGAAAATGCCCGTGGTATTCCCTTTGCGAAATATCTCGAGACTTTCTTCATCGTCAAGCGGAATTTTGTCCATTTCTATTTCCGTGCCGTATGTCCGTTTGATTTGTTTTTTGGTATTTTCGATAATCGTTAAGTTTCGAAGCCCAAGAAAGTCCATTTTGAGGAGTCCGAGACTTTCAATGGCGTGCATTTCATATTGCGTGGTAATTATCGCATCATTTTGAGAGGAGCGCTGGAGAGGGACGAGGTTGACCAGAGGATCTTTTGTGATGACGACTCCGCAGGCATGGGTTGAGGCGTGACGCGCCACACCTTCGAGTTTTCGCGCCGTATCTATAAGGCGGCGCGCGTCCGTATCGCTTTGGTACATGAGCGCGAACTCTTGGCTTTCGCGGAGCGCCTGCTCAAACTTCATCATCATCGGAATGGTTTTGGCGACCTTGTCGCAATACTCATACGGATAGTTCAGGGCTCTGCCGACATCGCGTATCGCGGCTCTCGCGGCCATTGTTCCAAAAGTGATAATTTGAGCGACGTTTTCTCGGCCGTATTTTTTCGCGACATATTCAAGCACTTCGTCGCGCCGGGTATCGGTAAAGTCGACGTCTATATCGGGAAGTTCGTTGCGTTCGCTCTGGAGGAATCGTTCAAAGATGAGATCATACTTCAACGGGTCGACGTTGGTAATATTCAAAAGATAAGAAGCAATAGATCCAGCCGCGGAACCTCTTCCTGGACCCACGACAATGCCATGATTTTTTGCCCAATTCACAAAGTCTTGGACAATGAGCAAGTACGAGGCAAAGCCGGCTTTCTGAATCACGGCAAGTTCATAATGGAGACGTTCTAATATCTTGCCGCGCTTATCGAGAACTCCCTCTTTGTTTTGTCCCTCATGATGAGAGGAGGGGGGAGTTACATCATATCTTTTTTTCAGGCCTTCCTCGCACAATTTCCTCAAATATGAATTCTCATCGTGACCTTCAGGCACTGTAAAATAGGGAAGCTGGTATTTCCCAAATTGAAGCGCGACATTGCATTGTTCGGCTATCTTTTGCGTATTTTCGAGTGCCTCCGGGCAATCCTTGAAAGCCTCGGCCATATCCTCGGGCGAGGTGAGAGAAAAGTCCTCGTCTTTCATTGAGAGACTCCTATGCTCGTCATTTGCTTTTTCTCCGGTCTGTATCGCAAGAAGGATATCGTGCGCTTCCGCATCTTCTTTGTGAAGATAGTGAGAGTCCTGTGTTGCGACAAGAGGGATTGAAAGTTTTTTGCTAAATTCAATGAGAGCCGTATTGACCTTCCCTTGCTCGGGAATATTGGGGTGGTGTTGAAGCTCGAGGTAAAAGTTATCTCTGCCGAAGATGTCTCGATATTCCAGGATAATTTTTTCCGCTTCGTCAATTCTCGCGGCAAGGATCGCTTTCGCGGTTTCTCCATTAAGACAACCGGAGAGCGCGATCAAGCCTTCGCGGTATTCCCGCAAAAGATTTTTATCCACCCGCGGCTTATAATAGAATCCTTCAAGATGCGATTTGGTGGAGAGCGTAATGAGATTTTTGTATCCTATGTTGTTTTTTACAATGAGCGTCAGATGGTACCGTGTATCGTCAATATTCGGCTGTTTATCATGCATGGAGCGCGCCGCGACATACGTTTCCATGCCAAAAATCGGTTTTATTCCCCGCTTCTTCGCTTCTTTGTAAAATTCGATATTGCCGTAGAGCACGCCATGATCGGTTATAGCGATCGAATCCATGCCGAGCTCTTTTGTGCAGTCTAAAAGATCGGGAATTTTTGAGAGACCATCAAGAAGCGAGTAGTGACTATGAGTATGGAGATGAGTGAATTTGGGGGTCATTATAGTTTTGATTATAGCATTGCGTTTTCGATTTACAAATTTTTGGTATAACTAGTATATGGCATGTAAAATTACAATCGGCGTTGACGAAGTTGGAGTAGGTCCGCTCGCTGGCCCTGTTACTGCGTGCGCACTCACAGGGCCAGCGATCCGTAAACCGATTCGCGATTCAAAAAAATTAAGCGCGAAGCAGCGCGAGGAATTTTTTAGAATTTTTTGCAAGGACGCGAGTATCAAGTGGGCCTTAGCGAGTATTATGCCGAAAACAATTGATCGCATAAATATTTTTCAAGCGCGCCGACTTGCGATGAAAAGGGCGGTGGAAAAATTACTGCGGAAAATTGCCGTAACGCCCGGTAACGGCCGCGGCTATTTGGTATTGATCGACGGGAATGTTTTGTTGAACACGGCGATGAATGAACGGGCGATTATAAAAGGCGATGAAAAAGTAGCGATTATCGGTACCGCTTCAATTATTGCAAAAATCAGCCGCGATCGGATGATGGCGCGATATCATAAAAAATACCCCGAATATCGTTTTGATTTGCATAAAGGATATGGCACAAAACTGCATTATGAAATGTTGAGAGAGCACGGCCCTTGCCCGATTCATCGGAGGAGTTTTCGGCTTGGATAGGCAAGGGCTTCACTGGGTGGCTTTGTTCATTCCCGAGCTTTTTTTAGCCTCGACCACTCGGTAGAGATACTTGCGCGATGCGGGCTAAGTTCAAGGGCTTTTTTAAAGAATATATCGGAGTTTTCGTAATCGCCCAATATATGCGATATTTGAGCGGCGTAAATATAATTGCGCGTAAAGCGCGGCCATTCTTTGGCGGCGTTTTCTTGTTGGAGAACAAGCGCGCGGGCGAGATACTTTTTTGAATCAGCAAAAAGTTGTTCGCATTTTTCATCTACGGCAGATTCGCAATGTTTTTTCACGGCGTCATAATAGGCAAGCGAAATCACCGCGTATCTGCGGCGAAGATTTGGGTTTATGGGAGGGGAATGATACGCAAGGCCTTTTTCAAATGCTCCAAACGCGTCGTCCATGCGGCCCTTTTGCGCGAGAATTTCTGCGCGGTTCAGTTGATAATTTGCTTTGAGTATATCAAAGTGGATTTTGAGAGAGACAGCAAAAAAGAAAGTAACGATTATAAATCCGAATAGCCAAATACCTTGTCTCAACGGAGCAGTCGTATACGTTTTTCCCCTCGGATCGAGAAATAATGAGTACGCAAAAAAGAACATAAGGCATATCCCTGTCACTGTGGTGTCAAATCCCAATAGATTCTGCACAAGATACCCGACGAGTGAAGATATGAGTCCAATTGAAATGAGCTTCGTTCCCTGTAAAGTGAAAAGGTTTTTAAAAAGTATATACATGGCAAAAATAAACATTGAGGCGTAGGCGAACAATCCAAGGAGTCCGCTCGTTGCTCCAATATCAAAAATAAAATTATGCGCTTTATCGAACCACGATTCCCAAAGCGAGCCGTCTTTTTCAAGGCTGCCAGTGTGATCGAGAAATCCGCTGTAGAATTGATCGTATGCTACAAAAAAGTTTTCCGGTCCGTAGCCGAGTAATGGTTTTTCCAATATCCCTTTCAAGCCCGCTCGCCATGCTTCAAGGCGGGGAGCGCTGCTTGAAAGAAATCCCTGGATGCTCAAAAAACGGTTTGTGAATGCGGGTAGTTTTCGTTGGATTTTTTCTCCTTGGGGCGTAAAAACGAGGAGCGCATAGCATGCAAGAAGAGTCAAAAATGGAACCGCTACGAACGCGAGAACTTTACGCTTTGTTGCCTTTTTTTGATAGATGAGATAGAGAGTTGCAAAAACAAGCGTGGCGGCAATGATGCCGAGAATTGCTCCTCGAGCCTGCGTGCTTATCAGGGCAATGAATTGAAGGAGCGATGATATGCCGAGGAGAAATGATTTTTTTTCGAGAAAGAAGGCGAAGCTCACAGGGCTAATGAGAAGAAGATATGAAGCAAGGTAATTTGAATTATTGAGCGTGGAGAAGGCGCGGAAGGCCATGCCATTTTGAAGCAGCTGAAAGACGGCGATCAGGCTTACTGCTGTCGCAATCCAAATCATGAGATACAGTCCGATACGCCAATGCCTCGGATTTTTTAGAAAAGTGAGAAGAAGAACAAAAAAGAGGAGATAATGAATCCAAGTAAGTAGTCCTTGATTTTTGTAGATATTTCCCCAGAGACTAAATTCGGGCTGGACAGAGGCGAGAGTGGCGAGGGTCATGACTATGAAGAAGGCAAGAAGAGAGAGGGCAAGAGGCGAAAGGATTTTGCTGAAATCCAAACGGTTTTCCTGTCCGGGAGGGGATTCTCTGCTATCCAATATTTTTTTCAAAAATACGGCAAGTATCAAAAATTCAACGATGAGTTTGAAGATCACATCGCGGCCCAAAGGGAAAAGGGTGAGTCCGTAATCGCCGAGAACCGGCAGGGCAAGGATAAAAAGAATTCCTCCCATGATTATTTTTTCAAGGATACGCGAGAGATTGAGGGAGGGAAGGGCGAGTTCAAAATCATCTTTTTGCATAGAGAGAACACGATTTAGCCAAGGATAACCTTTTCGCTTTCTTCGAGCATTTTTTGGAGGGAAAATTGCTTCAGTTTTTCCTTTGAGGAGTATACAAAACTAAGACGATCGTCTGAGTTTTGTATACTGACAAGAAGAGCAATTTTTTCAGCAAGCGCTTGGCTGTTTTTTGGCGGCACAAGAAAGCCGTCTTTGCCGTCTTCAATAATTTCCGGGATTGCCCCAACGGAAGTCGCAACAATGGGAATCTCCGCGGCCATTGCTTCAAGCAAAACCCATGGGAAACCTTCTTTTACTGACGGAAGAACGAAAACATCGAAGGCTTTGAGATATTGCGAGGCATTCGACATGCGGCCCGCCAAGAAAAAAGTATCTTCCAAATTGTACTTTCTAATAAGAGATTCGAGTTTGGGGAGTTCTTTCCCTTCGCCGATGACGACGAATAGTAATTGGTAATTGATAATTGGTAATTGGCTAGAAATTTTTGCGGCTTCTATAAGGTATTCAATGCCTTTTGTGGCGTAGAGATTGGCAATTGCGCCAATTATTAGAAGCTTCTTTTCTCCCCTCTCCTTACGAAGGAGAGGGGAGGGGGGTGAGGTAGTAAAGAGCTTGGATAATATCGAGTTTCTCGCCTGTTCCTTTGACAAAAACTTTAACCTATCCGGCTCTATTCCATTGTAAATCTTTACAACTCTTTCTGCGGATACTATTCTTTTTTGAAGTGCTAGTTGTCTATCATATTCAGAATTGACAATGACAACATCTTTCCAGCACGCGCTGATTTTTTCCATCCAAAAAAGGATTTGATTCATCCACCATGGCCGAGGATCGCAAAAAGACCAGCCGCCGATACGATAAACTACGCGAATCACGAATCTGGAATCATGAATCATGAAAAGTTTGGCTGCGAGCGAACCGATAAACCCAGCCTTAGTGCTTTGAAGAAAGAGTACGTCTGGCCGTTCTTTTTTTATGATTTTTAATACAGAAAATAACGCTCGTATATCACTAAGTGGATTCAAGTTTCTCGTAAGATGTGGAATATGGTAGCTTCTTGATTCTTGATTCATAATTTTTAATTCAAACTCGGCAAACATCTCGCCATCTCCTTCTCCCGCAGCGATAGCAATTTGATGTCCGCGACTTGCCAAATATGGCGCCAATTCCAAGAGATAACGTTGCGCCCCGCCGATTTCAGATTGAGTGATAACGAATAAAATTTTGGGCATAAAGTCATTTTCATCGTACGCCAAAAAGACCGGATGGGCAATTTATGCAACAAAAAAGCGTCCCATAGTCGGGGGCGCTTATAATATTTACGAATGTTCAGATTGATTAGGTCTTGATAAGGCCGAGAACGACGTCTGCCACGCGAGACGCGTTTTGGCCGTCGAGCTTAAAATATTTTTCTTGATTCCTTCGGATGGCTAGGGGATCTCCCAATACATAACGGACTTTTGAGACAAGCTGATTTAATTGATCTTGATTTTCCGCAACCGCGCAAGCTCCAACTTTTGCCATTGGCAGAAATTTGAAGCCATTCGCGGCAAGCTCGGATTCGAAGATCTCGGGGGAAAGATAGGCGATACATTCTTTGCGGAGATACGCGCCAGTCGCAAGGACTGTCGAGGTCATGGAAACAACAAGATCGCTCGCGGCAACCCATTCATCTGTGGAAAATGGAGCACTGCCCTTTACGAGTCGTCCATTTTTGAATTCTTCACATGCCAGTTCCCATGGAGCTACTTCATCCGGCGCGTTATCTTTGAAGCGCGGGTGCTGAAGGGCGACTAAAACTGCGGGGTCTGGCAGATTGTTGAGCGCTTCAATGAGAGCGCGGAGAGTAGCGGCGCTATGCCGAAGTTGACCGGCGTAGACGACGATTGGAGATCCGCAAAATAATTTTCTGTGAGGATCACAGTCGGCCATTTTCTTCGCGATTGTCACGTAATCGAGATAGAAGAGTTTGTCAAATGCGGGCTGACCAGTAACACAGACATGACTTGGATTATAGCCTTGCCATGCGTCGAGGACCATTTCTTTTCCGAGCTCATCCGGCACGCATATTGCGTCTGGCCAGTAAGTATTGTCTCCAAATTCGACTTTGAGCGCTCCGCCCCAATAGTCTTGTAGGGTAATTGTGGGGATGTTCATATCGCGCATGATTGGAATAAGGTCTCGGCCAACTCCGCCTTCAGAGCACATGCTTGTAAGAAGCGCATCAGGAGTATCAAGCCATTCCAAGAGGTAACCCGCCTCTTTTCCGGCCTCTATGAATAATTGTTTTTTCTCCATAAGTATTTTGACTGCCGTGCCAGTCGCTATATCAAAAACTTCATGCCCTCTTCGCTTCAGTTCTTCGCTTACCGGCCATACTGCATTGTGGCCTCCGGGATCTTTCATGACAGCCCAAATCCTTGCCATGTTCACCCTCCTTATTCAGTTTTCAATCTGCCATCTAAAGTATAGCACATACAAAGATTTTTGTCTAGCGTAGACAGCGGCGGATTTTAGGGGTACATTAAGAGTATTTATGAAAAGCGCGCTTATCACCGGCGGGGCTGGGTTTATCGGCAGTCACCTTGCGGAGAAACTTCTCGAACGAGGCGAGAAAGTTTTTGTGTTGGATAATCTTTCGACCGGCAGGAAAGAAAATATCCAGCATCTTTTAAAGAATAAAAAGTTTAAATTTCAAAAAGGAGACGTGCTCAATAAAACGCTTGTGAAAAAAAGCATGGAAGGCGTGGATGAGGTGTATCATCTCGCGGCTGCGGTGGGCGTGAAAACTGTCATGGAAAAACCACTCGAGTCGTGGATTATCAATATCCAAGGCACAGAAAATATCCTCGAGTGCGCCCTCGATCGAAAAATTCCAGTGCTTATTGCTTCGACATCTGAAATTTACGGAAAAAATACAAAATTGCCCTTTCGCGAAGACGATGATAGGGTGTACGGGTCTGTGCGGAACTATCGGTGGGGGTACGCTTTTTCCAAAGGGGTTGATGAGTTTCTTGCGCTTGCGTACTTTCGCGAAAAAGGATTACCGGTGCGAATAGTTCGATTTTTCAATACTATTGGACCGCGTCAGACCGGCGAGTATGGTATGGTGGCGCCTCGCTTTGTGCGCTCGGCGCTTCTTGGTGTGCCTCTCACAGTGCATGGGACTGGAAAGCAGACTCGTTCTTTTGGGTATGTCGGCGATGTGGTAGACGCGGTGATTAAAATAATGCGTCATCCAAAGAGCGTTGGCGAAGTGTACAATCTTGGCTCTGATGAAGAAATATCCATCGAAAATCTTGCGAAAAAAGTGATTACGCTTGCTCGGAGCAGTTCTCAAATTCGCTACATACCCTACAAAGAAGCGTATCCTGAAGGATTCGAGGATATGCAGAGAAGAAGGCCAGACCTTTCAAAGATAAAAGCGCTCATTAAGTATAAGCCAAAGCATAGTTTGGATGACGTAATTAAAAAAATTGTAGAATATGAGCAAAGAAGGTAGAGTGTGCTTTGTCTCTGTTGACGTGGAGCATGATGTGGGAACTGGCGCGAATAAGGAATTTCATGGTGTCACAGAGATGGATAAAATTTTGCGGATTTTCAAAAAGTTCGAGATTCCTTTAACGCTTTTTGTGACAGGAGACGTACTTCAAAAATACTCTGACGAGGGAAAGAAATGGGCAGAAGAATACGAGATTGCGAGCCATAGTTATTCGCATAGATTTTTGAACGAACTTTCCGACAGTGAGAGGAGGGAGGATACGCGGCAGTTTCTTGAATTATATCAACGCATCTTTCATTTAAGACCCTCTGGTTTTCGAGCGCCTTCGCATATTATCGATACGGAGGCCCTGAAAGTACTGGAAGAATACGGATTCATATACGACAGCAGCGTTGTGCCTCATTATCCGCCTTTCAAAAAGTATCGGGGATACAAAGAGAGAGCCCCTCGCGAGCCGTATCGCACAGGAAATATAATCGAAATTCCCGTGAGCGGTCAGATATTTGGTTTGCCTCTCGCAGGCGCTTGGATTGCGGGGTTGCCCTCTTTGCTGTATGAGATACTTTTTACTCTTTATGCGCCGGATTTTCTCACCCTTTCCGTACATTCATGGGATGTCCTTAGAGACGAAGCATTTTATAGCAAGCTTGAAAAAGTTTTATTGATGCTCAAGCAGAAACGATATATTTTTAAAAAAGGCATAGAAATCGCGAATGAATTTCTTTCAAAAAATTGAAGACAAAAGCGAGTGGGAGGGTGTATTGAATAGGGTTCTTTTCAAAACATTTTTTCATATGCCCGCGTGGGAAAACTTTTTGGAAAAAGAATTTTCATGGGTCAAATTTGAGCACTATGTATGGCGCGAGCAACTTGGAGTGAGTATGGCAAGCTGCAAAGTCTTTGGAAAGGAAAAGCTGATTTCGCACCCCTTTTGTGAGTACGGAGGGCCTTTGCCGCTTCGGAGAGAGATTGATTTTCAGAATTTTTACACTGATTTTTATGATTTTTTTGGAGAGAATGCGTATATGCAAATTCATCCGTACATACTGAAATTCTGCGCGCCGAAAATTATTTACGCATTCGTTTCGGGCGAGGAGAGCGAGTCGAAGCGGGCAACATTTTGGATCGAAAATTTAGAAGCAGGAAGTGGTAAGCTATGGGCCGCATTCCGAGGCGATTATCGAGCGCGCGTGAGAAAGGCGGAGCGGATGGGAGTGACCGTTGAAGAATGTAAAACGAAGAAGGATCTCGAAAGGTTTTACACTATATATGTTGAAACTATGAAACGTCATCAAAATATACCTCTCCCGTTTGGCGTGTTCGAATTTTTAAATGGAGGAAGGGCGAGGATATTTTTAGCAAAAGTCGGCGAGAAGGTAATGGGCGGAAGCGCTTTTCTTTTTTATAAGCCGTTTATTCATTATTTTATCAACGCGTCAGACAGAAATTTTCGCACATACGGAGTAAATCACGCTATCCTCTGGCATGCGATACAAAAGTTTGCGGGCGGAGAGTATGCGTATCTTGATCTTGGCGGCACGAGAAAAGGTTCAAATCTTGAGGAGTTTAAAAGAGGTGCAAGGCCGAAAGAATACCCAATCGTAACTATTGGAGAGCGGGGTTCTCGCGTACGGGATAGAAAGTTTTTGCGCTTGATGTGGTCGCTTGTGCCGAATGGAGCTATGAAACTTTTATCCCCTTATCTTTTGCGTTTCAAGATTTAGATGAACGAGCAAACTTTATTGCGAAGAAAACAAAAATGGGAAGCGATCATGCGGGAATACGCGGTTGGCCCTTCGCGCCTTGCGACCTATGAGATTACGGCGGAGAAGGCGCTTTCGATGCTTGGAAACAAAAGAGACGGGCGGCTTTTGGATGTTGGATGCGGATTTGCCGAAGTGGACGTTCTTCTTGCTAAAAATTCAAATTTTTTGATTACTGCCTGCGATATTTCCGACGCGGCGCTTCTGCGCGCGAGACGGAACGTCCAAAATTCCAAGCTTGAAGAAAGAATAAAGATTGAGCAGGGGGATGTATATCACCTTCCGTACCCCGATAATTTTTTTGATGTCGTGACAAGTTTCGGGTATACTTCCGCGGCAACCTACAAGGGCGTGCAGGGGGAAGTCGCAAGGGTGCTGAAGCATGGAGGGTTGCTTCTCTGTGATTTTATAAATCTTTTGTGCGTGTATAAAATCAAAGAAGTGCCGACTCGCTGGAGGAATCTGACGCGAGAGGAAGGGAAATATTATAACATCCTGACAGCCATGGGAATTAGCGAGTATTTCGCGCGATACAATTTGCATATGGTGTCTCAAGAACTTTTTAACACCTATCCGCCTGTTGATTTTGTATCAGCGAAGTTTTTGATTTTTTTTGAAAAAACCATAGGCAGAGTTTTGAATAAAATTTTAGGGAGAGTGCGCCTTGTATGCTTTCAGAAAAAATAAAAATTTTGTATCCCATTTTGCACTACCCCCCGGTGATTGGAGGTCTTGAGCAATGGTCGCGTCAGATCGCGGAGCGCCAAGGCGAAGAAGCCGAGGTTTTTATTGTGACGGGGCGCGTGAGGGGAGAGCGGAATATTGAGACGAAAAAGAATGTTGTTCTTGTTCGAACCTCGCTTTTTGCGCTTAACGATTTGTCCCATTCCCCTTTGTTTTATATGCTTTTTGCTATCCCATGCATTTTTCTTCGCTCGGCCAAGCTTGCTCGATCGAAGAAGGTGGACGTTTTTCATTGCCACGGGTTTATAAGCGCGCTCGTGGGCTACGCTCTTTCTTTGTTGAGGAAAACTCCGTTCGTCGTTACGGAACAGAGTATTGGCTGGAGCGGAGAAATTTTGAAATGGTTGAGGGGAATGGTATATCGAAAAGCGTTTGCCTGTATTGGAGCAAGCAACGCCACGCTGGAGGAATTTCGAAAAGTCGGGGTGGAGCGCGCGTATGTGATTCCAAACGGCGTGGATGTTGAGAAGTTTCGCCGATGCGAAAATTGCGCGATTTGGAGAAAAAACACTCGTGATTTTACAGTTCTTGGAGTTGGGCGGCTGGAAAAAGTAAAAGGGTATCACTACCTTATCGAGGCGTTTCAAAAAATTAAAAAAGAGATTCCGGAGAGCCGTCTTGTGCTTGTGGGAGACGGAAGCGAACGAAAAAACTTGGAAAAAGAATCCATGACGCTCGGCTTAAAAGATTCGGTAGAGTTTTTGGGAGAGATTGCCCACGACGCGCTGCCTCATGTGT
>JACOUK010000044.1 GCA_016177905.1 Candidatus Spechtiibacteriota bacterium
GCGGCCATTGATGTTAAGGAAGGGGTTATTTCTCCGGGTTTAATTGGCTACGACATGAATTGCGGCATGCGGCTTTTGACGTCGGAGCTCACCGCTGATTTTATACAATCGAAACTCGATGCCGTGGCCACGGAAATTCAAAAAGAAGTTCCTTCCGGGCTTGGGAAGGGAAGGCAATTAAAATTCAATATTGCAACGATGGATCGGATTCTGGAAGGCGGAACAGAATTTATTATCGGGAGAGGATATGGAGACGCCGAGGATCTAGCAAATTGCGAAGAACGGGGAAAGATGAGAGACGCTCATGCGAATTTCGTTTGGGAAAAGGCGAAGCGCCGCGGAAGCGATCAAGCAGGGACGCTGGGATCGGGGAACCATTTTTTAGAAATTCAAAAAGTGGACCAGATTTTCGACGAAGAGGCCGGAAAAGCCCTTGGTCTCTTTCAAAATCAGGCGGTGATGATGATTCATACCGGTTCGCGCGGCCTTGGTCATCAAAACGCGGCGGATTATATTCGCCGTATGGTTGAGGCAATGCGCGCATACAACATCAAAATTCCCGATAGAGAGCTTGCCTGCGTGCCATTTTTTTCTCCAGAGGGGCGAAAGTACTTTGGCGCGCTTGCGTGCGGATCTAACTTTGCATGGGCGAATCGGCAGATGATTACGCATTTTGCGCGCGTTGCGTGGAAGAGAATCCTTGGCGATGCGGGAGGCAAGTTACGCACAGCATACGATGTGGCGCATAACACCGCAAAGATTGAGGAGCATCTTGTCGATGGCGTAAAGAAGAAGCTGATTGTGCATCGAAAAGGCGCAACGCGCGCATATCCTGCGGGCCATACAGACATTCCGGAAAAGTATCGTTCGTACGGCCAGCCGGTGTTTATTCCGGGAAGCATGGGAACAGCCTCATATGTTTTAATGGGAACTCCAAGAGGAAAAGAAACATTTTTTACGACATGCCACGGGAGCGGCAGGAGACTGTCGCGGCACGCAGCGATTCGCCAGCTTTCCCCAAAGGAGATTGTGAGGAACCTTGAAGCAAAGGGTATACGTATCAAATGTTGGAATTTACGCGGGGTAGCTGAAGAAGCGCCTGCGGCATACAAGGATATTGAAGAAGTCATTGACGTGGTGCATAATACGGGAATCTCAAGAAAAGTCGCGCGTCTTACGCCGCTCGCAGTTATTAAGGGCGAGTAGATGCGCGGAAGAATGAAAATTTTAGTGTGTGCATTTTTTGTATATACGGGGATCCTTAGCCTCCTTATTTTTAGAGGTTTGTTTGAGTTAGAAAAAGAGTCAAAAATTTCACTGCAGGAATTTGTGCTTCAACCCCGATACGCGCCGAGTTTAGAAGATGGGGTTGTCGAGGTCTCTTCCCACCTGAATAACAGCACAGGAACGATCGTTAAAAAGGAAGAAAGCGCAGACGAGGCTATGCTTTCTATTGAAGAATCCGTGAGAGATCTGGTTATTTTTTTGAATGTTCCTTTTACCTCTCAAGCTCCACTTGAAAATTGGGATAACGTGGTATATCAGCAAGGGTGCGAAGAAGCGTCAATTTTAATGGCAATGCTTTGGGTCGAAGGAAAACAGTTGACTCCAGCTAGCGCGGAAAAGGCGATTCTTGCTATATCAAATTTCGAGCAGGAAAATTACGGCCTTTTTCAAGATACTTCTGCCGCGGACACCGCAGAAATTATGAGAGATTATTTTCACTACGAAAATGTAGAGGAAGTATCCAACATCGGCATCACAGACATACAGAAAGAGCTGACGAAAGGCAATGTGGTGATTGTGCCGGTGAATGGCCAAAAGCTCGGGAATCCATTTTACAAACTCCCCGGCCCTATTGAGCACATGCTTTTGATTAAAGGATATGACGCAAAAAAGAAAGAATTTATCGTAAATGATGCTGGCACAAAACGCGGAGAAGGCTTTCGATATAAAGAAAATGTGCTAGAGGCGGCCCTGCAAGATTACCCAACAGGGCATAAAGAGCCAATTACCGAAATAAAAAAAGCGATGATTGTGGTGCGGCCCCGGTAGTGTAGAGTTTTGCGTACTTTCGCCAAAGACTCGGTGTGAAGCCGAGTCTTATTTTTCGGGGATTTTTATTGAATTTGGTACTTCTTTTTTGTAATCTCCCAGGCAATCTCCATTTCCTGCACCGCTTGATGTGGCGCTTTATATTTGAGGCGCAGGAACGAAGCAAGCCCGGGAAGATCATCTTCTTTTTGGGGAGTAAAGCCGCCCTGCTCAAGGATAATGGATGGAGGAATGCCGTAGCATTTGGAAAATTCCACAAGCGCGTGGGCGCTTATTGTCTGAAACGTCGCGCCATTCTCAATCTTTGATATGTAACTTGCCGTAAGGCTGGTGCGCCGTGCGACTTCGTGCATGCTTAAACCAAGGTCAGAACGAACGCGCCTTAGATAGTCTGCGAGAAGAGCCATCTCTTTTGATGTTTTGTTTTTCATAATTTTTGGGCCGTGCACGGCCATTACATGGCTGTGGATAACTCTGGGGAAAACCCATAAAATTGGGGCATTTTTGGGCTACTTCGATCCCTACGCGCTGTTTCGGTATAGAAACACATTGTTTCTTACTGTACAATAACATGAAAGAAATAAAAAGTTATCCACAGTTCTTTTAGCCAGTACTTAAGCCAATATGAAAGAGAGATTCCAAGAATGTTTCATAAAAGAAACTCTTTGTTTAAGTTTTGAAACTTATATAAAAGCTAAGTAAACATACTGTTTCCTAAAAGAAATATCTTGCACTTGACAGGGTTTTTTGCCGACTGCTACTATAAGAACTAGAGTAATTGTACGTTTTATTCCCCCCATATTTCCCCCCGCAACTGCGGGGGGAAGAAAAAAGGGCATGAGGTATAAGCCATGGAGCTATAAGGGTTTGAACGTGTGTACTATGTGTATGCCAAACACTTCCGCATTTGTTTGCGGGGGCGAAAGGATCCTTGTGGTTTACCCTCTGCTGGTTTGCGAGCTTCGCTCGCAGGACTCGCGGAGCAGGCCGTAATATCTAGTGCTCTTTTTTGTTGGTGACGAGGCATGTTTCATGTATAGTAAAAAGTATGACGAAACTTACTTTTCACGGCGGCGCGAGGTCGGTGACAGGTGCTAATTATCTCATCGAAACGGGCGAGACAAAAATCTTAGTTGATTGCGGATTGGCCAAAGGGACTCGCCATGCCGAAAAAGAAAATTACAAACCTTTTCCTTATAATGTTTCAGAAATTGACGCGGTGCTTGTCACGCACGCGCATATTGATCATACGGGAAGACTCCCCAAGCTCATCAGAGACGGATTTCAAGGAAAAATTTTCATGACGCCGCCGACTCAAGATCTTGCGGAGGTCATGCTGTTTGATGCGTACGAAATAATGGCAGAAGAAGCGAAGCGAGAAGGGCGGGATGTTTTGTATTCAAAAGAGGACATCGCAAAAACCAGCGAATTTATCCGCGCGATTCCTTACGGCGAGATTCAGAAATTTGCGAAGGGTGTTGAGTTTCGGTTTCGCGACGCGGGGCATATTCTTGGTTCAGCAATTATAGAGGCATGGGCGGAAGGGAAGAAAATTGTATTTTCCGGAGATCTTGGGAATCCTCCCGTTCCGCTTCTTCGCCCGACAGAGAGTATCGAAGAAGCGGACTATGTGGTCATAGAGTCAACATACGGAGATCGGCAGCACGAAGACAGAGACGAGCGAAAGAATATCCTCGAAGACGCGATTGAAGATGTGTGCACAAAGGGCGGAGTGTTGATGATTCCCACATTCGCGCTCGAGCGGACGCAGGAGCTTCTCTATGAGCTCAATTCTCTCGTCGAAAATCACAGAGTCCCCGAAGTTCCAATATTTATCGACAGTCCTCTTGCGATCGCGGCAACGAATATCTATAAAAAGTACCCTAGGTATTACAACGCAAACGCTTCCTACCTTATTGCGTCCGGAGATCAAATCTTTCAATTCCCTCATCTCAAATTCACGAAAAGCGTGGAAGAGTCAAAGGCAATAAACGACGTGCCGGCGCCAAAAATTATTATCGCGGGCTCCGGCATGTCTACGGGCGGGCGAATTCTTCATCATGAGCGAAGATACCTTTCCGACGCACATAGCCTTCTTTTGATTATCGGGTATCAAGTTGCGGGCACTTTGGGGCGGAGAATTCTGGACGGCGCGAAAGAGGTGAAAATTTTTGGAGAAACAGTTTCGGTGCGCTGTGAAGTGAAAGCAATCGGAGGATATTCCGCGCACGCGGACCAAGAAACGCTGTATCATTGGCTTGAGATTATAAAGAACGGAGGAAATCTTAAAAAAGTTTTCGCGGTGCAGGGCGAGGAAGGCCCGGCTCTCGCGTTTGTCCAGCTCGTGCGCGATCACTTGGGAGTGGAAGCCGAAGCGCCGAGAGTGGGGGATTCGGTAGAATTGTGATACGATGCGTTATATGAGTGAATACAAACCAAAATACAAAATTTGCGTCTCCGGCGCGGCGGAGAC
>JACOUK010000045.1 GCA_016177905.1 Candidatus Spechtiibacteriota bacterium
AATTCTCAAGTAGCCGTCCGGCTTTTTCCAGATAATTCTATCTCTATATCGAAAACCTGCTTCTTGAAAAATTTTTGTAGCATCAGCAGCAATCGGATATTTATCTCCATTTATGAGCATATCGTCAATATTCAAAAAGGCGATTCTTCCGTCCTGCAAAACCCTAAAAGTTTCTTGAGCAAAATTTTTCAATACACCAAGATATTGTCCGTAGCTTTTAAATAAACCATTGTAATCAAAGGGGGCATTAAAATAAGGTGGCGAGGTCACCATTAAATGAACACTGCCATCGGCAATTTCTTCCATGCTCATACAATTTCCAAGTATCAATTTATGCGTAGTTGCCATATATTATAATTATCTAATCCACAGATATAATATTTTGCCTAGTCTTCCCCCTGCGACCAGCCTCATCAAATCGCGCGTTACGATCATCGCGGAAAACATGCTCATAAGGACCCCTAACCCAAGTGTTAAAGCAAACCCTTTGATAAAACTCGTGGAAAACAGGAAAAGCACCACGCAAGTAATAAGCGTAGTTACGTGACCATCGCGAACAGAACTCCACGCGCGCGCGTACGCCCGGTTCATCGCAAGAAGCAAATCATTTCCATCTCGCCTCGCGGGTCCCAGCTCCTCTCGCAACCGTTCAAAGACAAGGACGTTTGCGTCAACTGCCATGCCAATGGAAAGAATAAACCCTGCAATTCCGGGGAGCGTGAGTGTCACCGGCATCACCTTAAAAATCGCAAGAAGAAAAATCACGTATAATGAAAGCGCGATCCCCGCGAAAAATCCCGAAACCCTGTACACAGAAACCATAAAAAGAAGAACCGCGAGAAATCCAATCATCCCGGCTCGCAAGCTCGCGCGCAAAGAAGCTTCTCCCAGCGACGCTCCTATAGTTTGCTGTGAGATAAGAGTTATGGGAACTGGCAGAGCCCCGGCGTTCAGACTTCGCGCGAGGGCTTTCGCGCTCTCGATATTAAATCCGCTCACTTGAGCTCGCCCGCCCGCGATCTTTTCCTGAACTCTCGGCCAATTTATCAAAAAATTATCAAGATAAATCGCAAGCGGCTTCCCGACGTTGCGCGCCGTTACTTCTTCAAAAATTTTTGCCCCTTCGTCGTTCAATTCAAGACTTACGACCGGTTCATTTGTATTTTGATTAAACTGCACAGTCGCTCTCTTGAGGTATTGCCCCGTCAGAGGCGCTGGCGCTATTGATGAAAAGCAAGGATCTTCTCCTTTCGCCTGCTCGACAACCGCGATAAATTGAGGATTCGTATTTGCGCACACATTCAAAAGCTGTTCATCCGTCACCTCGCTCTCAAAAAGTCCGCGAAGTATCCGTTTTTGATCTTCGCTCGGCCGCTCTTCTTTGAATTCAAGAAAGGGAGTCTTCCCGATAAGCTCAATCGCCTTGTTAAAATCTTTGATGCCGGCGAGTTCCACGAGAAGCCGATGCTCCCCCCCCTGTTGCTGTACCGATACATGCGGCTCGCGCACTCCAAAAAGATTGACTCTTCGTTCTATAACATCGCGCAGTCCATTCATTGCTTCTTTTTGCGCTGCCTGTTCGATATGCAGAAGATCAGCCCTATAAATCACGTGAATCCCTCCCTGAAGATCAAGGCCCAGCGAAAAAGGTACATTCCAAAAATGGGGAAGATTTAAAATTTCATCCGCTCTTTTCAACGCTCCCCATCGGTCAAGCCGCCGCGCCTGCTCCGGCAGATTTACCGCGTCAAGTTTCGGATTTACAAAGTCCGCGAATTTGTTCCAATATTTCGGATAATCAATGTTGGCCGCGACGAACGCGCACAAAAAAACAGCGAGAAGCGCTGTCCGATACCGCCGTTTGTTTTCTTTCGGCCAAAGAATAAAACGCAGCAGGACGAAAAATTTTACAGGAATAAGCAACAGAAAACCCACCCCTTTTCCGAAGAATCTCCCGACGTTCAATTTCGCTTTTCCCAGCGCTTTCATATATTTCCCTACAATAGCAGAATAGAAAAATTAGTCAATATAAAACCCCCGCAGTTGCGGGGGTGATAGTATGATCTCAACCACCCAGCTAAGCTGGATCAAGCCGAGCTAAGCTCGACCAAATGGGAAGCGCGTCTTTGGGCGGGTCGCCCATGGTATCTTCGCCGCCTTTCACGGTCCAGCGCTCGTTGTATGTAAAATCAAAGACTTCCATTTTCTCAAGCGGCGGTTCAAAAAGATGGAGGCTTACTGCCCAGTCGAATGGAGACGCGTTCCCGATTCTATGAACAGTTTCCGGATCTTCACTAAACTCCTCTCCTTCCAAATATATGCATCGTTCCAAGAGTTCGCATCCTTCATCCCATACGGCAAAAAGGTCCTGCTCAAGCGTGCCTTGAAGCACATGAATTCTTGTGTTAGATCCGCCGTGTTTGTGCGGTCTCGTTTTGCCCTCTGGAGTCCAAAAAATACGTACGATGCACCAATCATGGGCTCCCATCATAACTTCTTTATAATAAGGGCGTCTCTCGCATGGGGGCAATTTTTTGTATCGCTGAAGGATCTGATTGTAAAAGTTCTTATATGCTGGGTCGGAATTGTATCTTTCAATCAGAGATCGAAACGTAAGATCAGGGGTTGTAGACATTCCTCCCTCCTGTTCGAAATTTAGTCATGGGGACAGAGCCCTTTGAGCGGCCCTTTGCCGCAGGGAATCGGCTTCTTTGCCGTATGAACATTTCTGCCATACTCTATCAAAAGATAGGTGAGCTGAAACCAATCTTTTTTTTCAAAGAGCTTCATGAGGTCCTGTTCAATTTTTACAGGATCCTGCTCGTTTGTCAAATCAAGATGGCGCGAAACCCGGCGCACATGAGTATCAACCGCGATCCCCTCCACTATCCCATACGCATTCCCCAAAACAATGTTCGCGGTTTTTCTCGCAACCCCCGGAAGCTCGAGCATTTCCTTCATGGTCTTTGGCAATTCCCCTCCGAATTTTTCACGTATCATTTTCGCCGCCTCGATAATATGTTTTGCCTTAT
>JACOUK010000059.1 GCA_016177905.1 Candidatus Spechtiibacteriota bacterium
ATATCTCACGGGTAAAAATTCAATGCCAAAAGCAAAAAACAAAAACGCCGTGTTAAAACGGTTTAGAATAACGAGAACCGGCAAAGTCTTGCATCGGCCTGTGCACCAAGACCATTTTAACGCGCGGGATCCGGGCAAAAAGAAACGGCAGAAACGGCGTTGGCTTTTACTTACGGGCGCTGAAGCAAAAGCTATAAAAAAATTAGTCCCCTATCTTTCATAAGGCATGCGTATCAAAAAAGGCACAGTCCGTGCCAAAAAAAGAAAACGACTGCTCGTTCACGCGAAGGGCTATATGTGGAGAAGGAAGAATGTGTATCGGATTGCGAAAGAAGCGGTGCATAAGGCTTGGGCCGATATGTATGTCGGGCGCAAGCAAAAAAAGCGGAACTTCCGCCGTCTTTGGAATATCCGGATAAACGCCGCGTGCCGCATAAACGGCGTCACCTATTCAAAATTCATCCACGGATTAAAACAGAATAATATCGAGCTCGATAGAAAAGTTCTTTCGGAACTTGGGAGAACTAATCCCGAAGCCTTCAAAAAGTTGACAGAAAAAGTAAAGGAATAATTAGCACAAAAAAGCCCGATGTTGATCGGGCAGTTTAATTTTACTACTTAATATCAAAGTCTCCTTTGCCTAAAGCGTATGTACCGGTAAATACCGCGTCGTGAAAACTGTCCATTGTAAACGGGCTTCCCGGTTCGGCAACATCCAAGATTGCCTGTTTCATTTTTTCTAAACTCAAATATCCAAGAGAGTCGGCGCCAATCTCTTTTGCTATCCGAGCTACATCTCCGCCGAAGCGACGCGCGATGAGTGTTCCCTTTACATAATCCTTGTATGTGTCGTTACCATAAATATCCGGCCACAAATAAAGATCCGACCCCGATCGCACATGCACGCTTCTAGCTCCCGCCTCGCGGCAGAGCGCTATGATGTGCGTTATTGTAGTCCCGCGCACTATTGAATCATCAACTAATGTAATGTCTTGCCCTCTTATAAACTCTTCTATGGCGTTGAACTTTTCCCGCAAATACTCCTCGCGTACTTCCTCGTACGGCTCTACCCATATTCTGCCCGAAGTATTCGGCCGCAAAAGAGCGTCGGGCTCCCATTCGACATCGTAGCCCATTTCTCTTAGGTGAAGATAATATCCCCACGCATCGTGTTCTCCCGAACTTTTGACCGGCACAATCAATCCGCTTGTGGGATGCTCTTCGGCAAGATAATAACCGTTTCTGCGCCTTGCTCTCGCCACCTTAACCCCATGCACCTTGCTGTCTGGCCTCAAAAAATACTTGATTTCGAAAATATCAAACTTGAACTCTCGTGGAATAGTCCACATTTGGGACCTTGGGCCGGACTCGCCGATTACCACCATTTCTCCCGGATCTATGTCTTTCATAAATTGGGGTTTCTGTATTCTGCCCCCACTCTTGATTTTTAGATGATCAAACGCACAGGACTCCGAAGCGACCATGTAATCATTCCCGCGTTTTGCTATTTGAAGGGGATGTACGCCATAAGGATCGCGCGCAGCGTAAATTTCCCCTTTGTACAAAATAACAAAACAAAACGCGCCCTTGAGCTTTCTCAATACATCAACTAACGCGTCTATAAAGCTCGGGGCTTGCGAGGTAGATATCAAATCCACAACAAGACGCGTATCGCAATAGTCCCCCTGCAAATTTACACCGTCTCTATAATCCTCGCCGAACCCATCAAGAAGTTCTTTCATGTTCACAATCTGACCATTGAAGCAGAGAGCAAATTCTTCGCAATCGTAACGCCCGAACATCGGTTGAGCGTTATGGATGGAGCTTGAGCCGGTATTGGAGTAGCGAACTTGTCCCACACCAACCCTTCCGCGAAGCGTATCGGCTTTTCTGCTTGCAAAAACAAGGGGCATTTCTCCCATGCCGATGCGTCTGTCAATAACATTGTTGGCTGCGTCATAGGTAGCAATGCCGCCGCTCTCTTTGCCCCGATGCTGAAGCTGCTTGCACCCCACAAAGATATCCGGGCCCGCCGGCCTGCGCTCGTTTAAAATTCCAAAAACTCCGCACATCTGTCAACCTCCCTCGGTCCGCCATAGCTCCGACGCAAGATCGGAGCGAAGGCGACTTCATTTTCAAAGATCAGCCCCTGCCCGCTTTCATTAAAAACTCATTTGCCTTTTTAAGCAACACTTTCTGATTCTTAAACTTGCATACTACTACTGCTTCTTCATATGAAACCCATCGGTACCCTACATGTTCTTTTGAAATTTTGACCGATTTCGTTTTTGATTCCGCGAGAAAAAACGTAACTACTTTAAACCTGTTTTCATTCTCCCATTTGTAAAAATATTTTATGTGTTCTTTAAATTCCGGGAAAAAAGCAATGCCAGAAAGACCGGTCTCTTCTCGAATCTCTCTCAAAGCCGCGCCAATCACTGTTTCGCCTTTTTCAATATGGCCTTTTGGAAAATCCCAATGGCCGAGTTCATGCTGAAGCAAAAGATATTCAATCTTTTTTTCGCTTCTATAAAAAATTACAGCACCTGCCGATTTTTCCAGCATAAAGTTATGAATTGCGGGCTTCAATGAGAGTCTTTCCCCCTTTAGAAGGGGGAGTTAGAGGGGGTCGTAAAGCGAATTATACGAATGGCGACCCCTCCTAACCTCCCCTTCTAAAGGGGAGGAGCTTCCCGCATAGCTAGTTTATTCAGTTACTTTTCAACTTCCTTAAAAATTCTTCAACCGGCAAGGTATTCAGCACATCGTCCGCGGTTGTCCATCCGCGCCTCGCCTGTGCCACTCCAAAATCCAAGTATTTAAAATGCTCCGCGCTATGCGCGTCGGAATCAATCACAAATTTCGCGCCGTATCTTTGCGCAAGCCGAATGTGTTCGTCCGAAAGATCGAGTCTAGCAGGATATGCGTTGATTTCTAAAATTGTCCGTGTTTTTACCGCTTCTTTGATCACAGCTTCCATATCAACTTCATACGCTTCCCGTTTTTGAATAAGCCGCCCAGTCGGATGGAAAAGAATATCAACGTGGGGATTTTGAATCGCGCGGATGATCCGCTGTGTCATGTCGGCTCGCGGCATCTTAAAAAGAGAATGCACCGATGCTCCGACGACATCGAGTTTTGAGAGCACTTCATCGCCGATATCAAGCGAACCGTCGCGCAAGATATTCACCTCCGCTCCCGTCAAAATTTTTATCCCCTTGATTTCTCTGTTTAACTTTTCGATCTCCGCGACCTGCCGCAAAAGTTTTTTCTCGTCAGAACCTCCGGTCATCGCCAAACTCTTCGTATGATCTGTAATCGCGATATATTGAAGTCCGGCCGCCGTTGCGGCCCTTGCCATCTCTTCAATGGAGTGCTCGCCGTCCGTCCAATTCGTTTGCACTTGCAAGTCGCCCAACAGCGAACCATACGGGATAATTTTGGGAAGTTTTCCGCCCTGCCGAAGGGCTTCTATTTCTCCGGTGTCCTCGCGCAATTCAGGTTCAATATACGTAAGGCCGAGCGCTTGATACACTCCTTCTTCTGTTTCGCCCGCGATCTTCTTTTTGCCATCGAAAAGTCCGTATTCGTTTAACTTTAGTCCCTTCTCAATCGCGATCTGGCGCAATTTCACATTATGCGTTTTGCTTCCGGTAAAATACTGCAGCGCGGATCCCCAGCTTTCTTTCGGGACCACGCGCACATCCGTATCAAAATTATCCTCGAGACGCACCGAAGCTTTTGTGGGGCCTTTCCCCCACACTTTGACCACATCCCTCATCCCCACAAATCGTTCAATAACCTTTTCTGGTTCATCTGAAGCGACAAGAAGGTCAATATCCCCTATCGTCTCTTTTCTCCGCCGAAGAGATCCGCACGGCTCTATCGCAATCACTTCTTTCATATTTTTAAACTCTTCCGCAAGCTCCAAAACTTTTGGCCACACATACCCCAAAAGCATGCGGCCAGAATTTTTCTTTACAAACTCAATGCCTTCCAAAATGTTCCGCTCTTTTTTTTCGCCAAAACCCGTAAGTTTCCGAATCTTTCCCCCGCGCGCGGCATTCTCCAAATCCTTGAGATTTTTTATGCCAAGTTTCTCATACAAGACTTTTATGCTCTTCGGCCCCAGTCCCTCCACCGTCCGTAAGCCCAGCATATCAACCGGCATTTTTTGCTTCAGCGCCTCGTATTCTCTGACCTTCCCGCTCGTAAGATATTCCTCTATTTTTTCTGCCATTCCGCGCCCGATGCCTTGCAATTCCTCAAGGCCTTTGACCCCTTTCTCCGTATAAATTTGTTTCACATTTAATGTTAAACTCTCGAGGATTTCCGCTCCGTTTTCATACGCGCGCGCGCGGAATCTGTCGTCTTTCATCTGAAAAAACGACGCCATCTCGCTAAAAATTTTCGCGATTTCCGTATTTGCGCTCATAGGCCATATGCATAATACCATCTTCGTCTCCAAACAATACTCTTGACAATTACTCGGCTTGGCGCTATAATAGTTTTAGCCCTAGACTCGGAATTTGGAGGGTAGTGAGTAAGCCCGCAAAAACAAAGGAGGATAGAGGATATATGGACGCCCAATCACAGCAGGAACTCCAACGAGCATGGCATTTGCTCCGGGAACGGGCAAAAGCAAAAAGCGATGGCTCTTTGACACCTGATGTAGTATACGATCCGCTGAACTTCTTGAAACTAAATGGATCAATATCTTACGAGGTCGCTTTGAGAGTACTGCGGCAACTTGAAAAAGCTGGATATATTCGTGGATATGCGCACGCGAATGGCACACGGCTTTTGTACATACGGCTGCTCAAAACGACAGACTTGGGAGAAGACATCCTTGGGCCGCTAGAGCAAAATGCAAAAGACGCACGCCCCGTACAAGTCGTTCAAAATACAACGACAGAGGACTCAGCAAGAGCGCCAAGAGGCGTAATGCTATTGGTGGACTACCGCAATATCCAAATGAGTATGCTCGACCTTGGGACTGAATTTCCGGGTACCAAATTAATAGAGGCAGGGCGCAAGTATGGCATATTGAAGAGAAGTCTGGCGTTTATTCCTCCGCATATTTCCGCAGAAGAACAGACTAAACTCCGGCGCGGAGCAACGAACGACGGAAGCGATGGGTACAGAATTATTTCTTGCCCATCAGTAAAAGACGGGGGCGGCGATTCTGTTGATAAGACGCTGGATGAATGGGTGAAAGATTTTCTTGACCACCCCGATATGGGCACATTTATTATAGTGTCCAACGACAAGGATTTCGGGGATACGATGGGAGCAATCGCAAATCACGGAAAAAATGCCGTGGTCTACCGGGTCAACCCCGGAGCAAAACAGCTTGTCTCAAATCGCGGCGACACAATTCCTTTAACCGTGCGCAAAAACGGCAGCCAAACAACGCAGTCGGCTAACGGGGTTAGCGCGAACACGAACATTTTCGAAACAATACTTTCCGGCTTAAAAAACAATGGAAAGAGCGCCGTTCCGGAAAGCAATCCAGCGTGGCACGTCCTCAAAAAAATAACAAATGGACTCCGCGAGCGAAAATGGGCATCCGATGATGGGTACCGAAAAAACTTTACGGCTCTCTGTCAAGCTGCGTGGAATGAACTCTATACTGAATGCAGCAGAATGGCAAAAAAACAAGATTTTGCCGATGCGTTCACCGCCTTGCGCAATCACAGGATCATCGTGCAACACTCCCAAGCCGCACATCCCCGCACATACTACGTCTTCGACCCCCGAAATCCGCTTCTCATATATTTTGTCTCATAACATACAGCTCGAATCCCGTAAGTTAGGGCGAGCGTAACGAAAACACCTTGGCCCCCGCAGAATCTGCGGGGGCCTAACTTTTTTGAACGGAGCGTATAAACAGCCACAAACAAGGGCTTGACAGGTTTTTCGTTTGGGTGTATAATACACTGTCACAATGCGCAAATAGCGCGCGGTGATTATTTGAAAACTTAAAGAAAGGAGGTATATAGGTGGCCAAACACGACAAAAACCGAAGGGTCGAGGAAACCACTGGCGGATTTGTGCGCATCAAGAAGCGCGACAGGTCCGAGAAGGAGACCAATCCAAAGGGAAGACCCCGAAAGAGTCACAAGAGGGGGGCGGTAAAATTTTTTAATACCGCGCTCCCTGGATCAACAAAAATGAAGGAGTGACATGGCAAATACAAAGCAACAGAAGGACCGAGTAGCCCACACCGAGGGTGTCGCGCAGGCAGAAGGCTCCCTAGGAGCTGCTTTGCAAAAAGCAGCGGGAAAAGCCAATGTACCTGTGACCTCAATCGGCGGACCGCCCAGCCCCGAAGCGATCGCGGCAATGGCCGCGCGAATGGGACGGGAAGCGGCCAATTTTCTGAAGCCGCCCGAGGAGCTCGCCGAAGATCGAAAAAGGGCGGAGCAAGAGCGAGCCGCCGCGCGCGAAAAGGCCCGTCAAGACCGGATCGCGGAACAACAGCGCGCGCGCGAAATCGTATCCGCCCTCCGGAGCCTACCCGAGGGCGCGAAGGTAGGATTCCTCCGCGCATTGCAGACCGAATACACTCTGGCGAACAAGCCAGAGCGGTACCTCACGGAGGAAGACCGCAAGACATTGGCGAAGGCGCAAGACATCCTCAAGACCTACCACACCTTCCCGGCCCAGGTGAAGGGGCTCTTCCGGAACGGCTTCCCGCTCAAAAGCAAAGCTATCGCAAGGGTGGCAGAGTTGGAAGACCTGAAAGCCCAAGCCAGTGATCCGGACGAGATCGAGCACATCGAAGAGCATCTGGAAGCGGCTCGCGCTGATCTTGCCGTCAGCGTGGAGAGCGAAGAACTCCATAAGGGCCTCGTTGCGTGGGAGACGGCAAAGGACGCGGAGGCGCTCGCTGGAAAACAGCAACACCAGGAAGAGCGCAGGGAAGCGAGAAACGCGTTCTACAAGGGTACGGTGCCCTTCGACCTTGCGGTAGACAATCACGCAGGCGAAGCCTGCCTCTGGGTGCACTATGTCGCAATGCGCAAGAGCCAGGTTGGCAACAATGTTGCCTACGTCCCGATACTCGACGAAAAGACCCGCCAACCAGTCGAGCTTAACGCCTTGGTGAAAATCCGGGTCATGGGAGGGAAAGGATATGTCTGCGAGAAAATCGACGACCGCCGTCCGCCCCACATCAAGGTAGACCCGGACCGTCTGATCGAGCTGAACCCGGAGGACGACTTCAACACTTCGAGTGGACCGCGCTGGCAGGAAGACCTGCGCTTGGCGATGGTCAAGACCTACGCCAAGCGCAAAGCCAGGACGCTCGCAGAAAAGGAAATGGCCAAGCTGGACCTGTTCCTCTCGGCAATCGAGGATCAGGGGACCATCACGGTCACCGAGGTCTTCGGCGCCATGTCCGGCGGAAAGGGGCGCAAAACCGGGGTAATCGCAATCAACAACCCCCACCTGCGCCTGAATCCCCACGATCGCGCGTCGAAGCAGTTCCACCTCGCCTTTACGCTCAAGGTCGGAGCAAAGGGAGTATCCCACATTGGGGAGCAGTTCTACAGCTCCGAATCTATGGTGGATCTGACTCCGCTCGTTGGAAGGGATCTGCTGCTCGAGGTGGGCGAGGACGACCGTCTCCACCTCACCGACCCTAACCTCTCGTCTGACGATGGGTTGGAAGGGGCAGAGCTACAAGCGGCCAGAGAAAACCGCCAGCGGATCACAAGGGCGTGCGGCAGGGCCTTTGGGGCACTCTTGGCGCAAAAACGCTACGAGACCAGCCGCCAGAGCGCCGCGGCCACGCCCTCCCCTGAAGTCTCCGAAGAGACGGCGGAACACCCGGAGCCCGAGATGGTTCCTGCCGCAGCGTAGAACGTAACCGTAAAAACGGCACGCCCCCCCGATGGCAAATATCGGGGGGGTTTTACTTTGCTTAAAATCAAAATAAAGTAAAGCGCCCCGACAATCGTCGGGGCGCAAATCCTTTAGCGCTCCAGATACTTTCATCTACTTTGCTTCGAAAAGGAACGCTGGAACTTCTTCCCTCTCTACATCTACCGGGTAAATGCCGACCGAGATCGAACCATCATCCCATCGCACCATCAGAGCGAAGCAAGAAGGATTTCCGTCGTCATCTTCTGTCCTCATGTAGAGTGTGATAAATTCAGCTTCCCCTGGACGGTTTATCCGCAGAGGAATATACGACGTTCCCTCCTCAAATGACGTTTTCTCCTTAAACGTGAATGGCTTTTCTTCTCCAAATCTTCCAAACAAGACAGGGCGCTTCGTCTTCTTCAGGAGAAGCTCCCCGAACGAAGCGTGTGTCATGGGTTCGCTAACAGGATATTCTATTTCCACCGCCTCTACAAGGTCGAGTCCTTTTTGCTGAAAGTAAATCTTCGACCATTTCGCGCCTACGGGAGCGGGGTGCCTTATCATGAAGGGCGCATTTTTAGGCTCCTTTCCTGCAGGGAAAACCAAGCCTACTCGCAAACGAAGGAAATTTCCTACTTTTTCAAAATCCTCTGTTCTTGCTTTAACTACAGCCATAACACCCTCCTCTTCTATATAGGTATATTCTGACAAAGCTGTAATTCACAGCCTAATTACAGTATACCATAAAGGCTGAAAATTGTAAAGAGCCCCGATGATATCGAGGCTCTTTTGCTTATAATTCTAATGTTGCTCCGTCTTCCAGAAGCTCTGTTTCTCCTCCCCAGCCCTCCACGAGATTCGAGACGATTTCGCGCTTTGCGCGGTCGGCGTGGCAGGGAATAACGAACTCTGGCCGAAGAAGCTCCCACATCCTTTTCATGTCCTCTTCTTTCGCGTGACCAGAAGAATGCAGATTCGGATCTCGGATAATTTCCGCTCCAAAGGAAACAATGGGCGGAGCATCTTCGGTAACATAAATTTTCTCAAATCTCCGGGAAAGCTCTTCGACCATCGCGATCCAACGCCCAAGTATTTCCGGGGTCGGAATCGGGTCTTGAGTTATCACAAGCACGTCCCCTTGCCTTGGAGCAAGACTAAACTCGCCGTTTGCCAAATTATCAAGAAAGCTTCCCGGCTCCGCCTGCGAACCGGTCACGCAAATCACCGCGTCTCTTCCCCACGCGGAAGAGTCGGGGTAAAGATATCTTCCCGCGCCGCCTTCGGAACTATCGAATCTTTTAGAAAGAGATCTCCATTCCTCGTCCCCGCAAAGGCGCAGGAAATCCTGCATGCTTCTTCCTCCCACATACACAGGCCTTCCTAATCGTGAACCTCCATCTAATATCGCCGTGAGCCGCGTTGCGTTCGAAGATATTGTCGTACAGAATATCCGGCCCAGCTCTTTTTCAAAGATATGAGCAAGCTCGCTTTGAACCCGCTCTTCGGAGATTACAAAACCCTCTTCGCCGGCGTTCGTGCTATCCATCAAAAGAGCGCCAATTTTCCCTTGACGAAGAAGCGCGCCAAACACTTCGGCGTTTTGATCAGGACCATCTCCAACTGGCCACATCTTGAAATCTCCGGGATGCACAATCCTTTTACCCCCAACTTCAATCAGGAAGCCGGAGGATCCAAAGATGCTGTGATGGACCGGGAAGCGTTTGATTTTAAACGGGCCAAGTTCGATCTCTTGACTATACACAAAGGATCGAAAAGGTGGAAATTCAGCACGGCTTGCCTTCCGTGCGCGCATGTACATTACTTGCTCGGTAAAAGGATCAGTCATGATAGGAGCCTGCGGCCACCTTTCGTAAATCTTATGCCATCCTTCACTGTGGTCCATATGGCCGTGCGTGATACAAAGAGCCCTTACTCTAACGCCGTCCAGTAGATCAATGTTTGGATAGTATTCATCGCCTAATGGCCGCGTCGAACCATCGTCCACTTTGCTCACTTCTTCGCTTGTCCATAAAGGCACTTTTTGGCCCCAGTCAACAACCACTGCTTCGTCGCCACACTGAACAATGAGACCATTTCTTGCGCCTACTTCGCTCATCCCGCCTGCCGGTGTTATCTTTACACTAGACACGTTACCCTCCCTTCTTGAACTCACACATTCTTACTTACTTTGCGTTTTACAAAGTACTTGGTTTCCACTATATCATATCCTCGTAAGATTGTAAAGGGTTCTTGCTTTCTCTTAAAAGTAATGGTATAAGGAAGCAATATCATGAAATATTTTACCAAACAGTTTCTTCTTACTGTTCTTGTCTTTGTTCTTATCACAGGGCTTTTTGCCATGCTCTTCTCTTCCTTTGAAAAGAAAGAGGAAATCTCCTTAAGCCAGCTTGTCAATGAAATAAATGACGGGAAAGTATCCAAAATTACGGTTGAATCAAACCTCCTCGCTATCGCCACAAACGACGGCGCAAAGCAAACTTCGCGCAAAGAATCCG
>JACOUK010000055.1 GCA_016177905.1 Candidatus Spechtiibacteriota bacterium
AAATAGCTTTAGGGCTAGCCCCAAGACAACGCTTTGGAGGTAGAGCACTGGATGGTTTTGGGAGGTTTTCCAACCAGAACCAATCAAACTCCGAATTCCGAACGCGTGATTCTTGGGAGTTAGAACGTGGGGGCTAAGCTTCACGCTCGAGAGGGGAACAGCCCAGATTGTCATCTAAGGTCCCTAAATTCGATCAAGTGTAAAAGGAGGTGAGAGCTCTTGGACAGCTAGGAGGTTGGCTTAGAGGCAGCCATCCTTTAAAAAGTGCGTAACAGCTTACTAGTCAAGAGTTCTTGCGCCTAAAATGTAAGGGGGCTAAATCGAATACCGAAGATACAACTTCGACGCCCTTGCGGTGTCGGAGGGTAGGGGAGCATTCTTTATCCAGTGAAGTCGCCCCGTAAGGGACGGTGGAGGGTAAAGAAGGGAGACTGTTGGCACAAGTAACCGCAAGTCCGATGTGATATCGGACCACCGAAAGCCTAAGGTTTCCTTGGCAATGAACATCAGCCAAGGGTTAGGCGGAGCTAAGTCCTCCGACGCAAGTTTGAGGGCGATGCACAGTCGGTTAATATTCCGACCCCTCGTTAAAATTTTTGTGAGATGACGGAGATTTGTAATCTCTGTGTGTTATGGATTTGCATTCGCGTTCCGAGGGCAACCAATGGAACGTGAGAAGCTCGAAGTTCGCTTCGGGCAACAGAGGTGAGCAATCTTCCCAGAAAAGTTTCACAGAGTTAATTTTAGCGAGTCCGTACCGCAAACCGACACAGGTAGGCAGGGCGGGTAGCCCAAGGTGAACGGGTGATTCTTCGTTAAGGAACTCGGCAAAAAAGCTAGGCGTACGTTCGCAATATGCCTTACCCCGCAACCGCGGGGTTTCAACAAATGATTGCCTGGCGACTGTTTAACTAAAACACAGGTCCCTGCAAACTCGTAAGAGGAAGTATAGGGGCTGATGCCTGACCAATGCCGGAACGTCAAATGTTGTTTGTGGAAGAGAGCAATCTTTTCTGCTCGTAACATAAGCGCCGGTGAATGTCGGCCGTAACTATAACGGTCCTAAGGTAGCGCAATTCCTTGGCACGTAAATTGTGTCGCGCACGAAAGGCCTAACGACTGGGTAACTGTCTCGACGAAGAGCCCGGTGAACATACAATAACAGTCAAGATGCTGTTTTCCTGTGGCAAGACGAAAAGACCCCGGGAGCTTTACTGTAGCTTTTTATTGAATTATCTTTTTTCATGCGTAGCGTAGTGGGAAGACTTTGAAACTTTGTTCTCGGACAGGGTGGAGTCGACAATGAAACACCCATCTTGAAGGAGGATAATTCTAACCTCCCGATTAAAATCGGGGGAGACAGTTGAAGGTGGGCAGTTTTGGTGGGGCGCTAGACCTCCTAAAGAGTAGCGGAGGCGTTTAAAGGTCGGCTAACTCCGGATGGAAATCGGAGTGGTCGTGCAAAGGCATAAGCCGGCTTTAGTCCAAGGCGGATTGGCCGCGGACTTACGAAAGTATAACTTAGTGAACCGATCCCTTGTTGTAGAAAAGGGAGAGATCATCAGCCAAAAGTTACCCCGGGGATAACAGGCTAGTCAGGCCCGCGAGTTCATATCTACGGCCTGGTTCGGCACCTCGATGTCGGCTCTTCGCATCCTGGGGGTGGAGAAGCTCCCAAGGGTTGTCCTGTTCGGACATTAAAGCGGAACGCGAGCTGGGTTCAGACCGTCAAATTGGCGGCTTTCCCGAGTGATCGGGATTGAAAAAGCTGACTCATATCGGTGAATTCCTAATATACATTGCATTTCAACCTGTCATATGTTAGGATAACACCGAGGGAAGCTATAAATTTTTTAGCTATGATGTCTCATATTAGTAAAAGTCTCTGGGCGTATTTAGCAGGATTTCTGGATGGCGACGGCAGTATCTATGTGAGGGTGAAGCCCAATGATACCTACCGTTACGGGTTTCAAATTTCTCCTTCAGTTGTATTCTTTCAATCGATAAAGGAGAAAGTGAAAATCCAAAAAATGCAGAAATCTTACGGAGTTGGATACATAAGGGAACGAAATGATGGGATAATAGAGTGGGTAGTCGGAGACGAAAAGTCAATACGTCTGCTTATGAAGAGTGTTACGCCGTTCCTTATTCTAAAAACGGAACAGGCAAAATTGATGTTGGAAGTTTTGAATAGCAGACAACAGATAAAGAGCGAAGAAGATTTTGTTAACGTAGTGAAAAACATAGATAGATTTCAGAAGTTAAATTACTCAAAGAAGCGAAGCGTTGGCACGGAAAAAGTATTGGCATACTTAAAACTAAAATTAGACATCAAACTTAAACGGAAAAATTTATTAGCCCCGTAGAGACTTCTCCGACTGTAGTCGGAGAGATGGGCGTTCGGCCCATAACACGTCGGCCCCCCGACTGCAGTCGGGGTGATGGTATAGTCCATACATTTGGCAACAAGTGAGTATATGCGTGAGACAGGTCGGTCTTTATCTGCCATAGGCGTAGAACCTTGAGGGGAGTTCTCTATAGTACGAGAGGACCTAGAGGAACGAACCTCTGGTGTACCAGTTGTCCCGCCAGGGGCATTGCTGGGTAGCTATGTTCGGAAGGGATAAGCGCTGAAAGCATCTAAGCACGAAGCCCACCCCAAGATGAGGGTTCAAAGAGACCTCGAAGATGACGAGGTTGATAGGCTCATGGTGTAAGCGCCGCAAGGCGTTCAGCCTATGAGTACTAATTTCTCATACACGAAATTTCCTGCGGAGTTATAAGACTCTATAAAATCCGAGATAATCTATGGGGGCTATACTGGCGTTGCTCTACCCGTTCCCATTCCGAACACGGAAGTAAAATACGCCAAGGCCGATGATACTAGGTTCGCCCTGGGAAAGTAGGTAGCTCCCGTAGATTGCCTCGGATTTTGTTTTTAGAGTTATGCCGTGGTAGAATGCGAGCGATGGAAGCAAGGACTCAAAAACAGATTATTGTGGGGCTTGTCAGCTTGATTGTTTTTGCCACATTTTTTTCTGGGGTCGTGTTTTTGTTTCGAGCAAAAACGTCTTCTCCGCCGCGAGAACCAATCGCCACTCCAACGCCATTCGTCTCTGTTTTGAAAGATATCGAGGTCGAATTCTCGGATGTTTTTGAGATACGAAAGGAAGGGACATTCGACGCGGTCGCGTTGGTGAAGAATCCAAATCTTGAATACGGCGCGCCGCAATTTCTGTACGAATTTATTTTCACGGGGCAAAACGGCGCGGAACTTGCGCGAGTGGAGGGAAAAGCTTTTATTTTGCCTAAAACTTCCCGTTATGTGATTGAGCCGGCGCTCAAGCTTCTGGCGAAGCCCGCATCCGTTGCGTTTAAGATTAAGAAAGTCGAATGGCAGCTTCTTGATCCGTTTTCACCTCTCGGGTTAAGTTTAAAAGACACAAACCTCGGTCGTGATGAGACGCAGGGAGTATCGCGTTTTTCCGGGGTTGTGCAGAATCGTTCTTCGTATAATCTCAAGAATGTAGAGGTGCATGTGGTGCTTTCTGATCCGGCAAATGGCGGGAAACCAATTGCCGCGGGAAGAACCGATATGCAGGATTTTCTCCGCGACACCGATAGATTTTTCACGATTCAGTGGCCGTACATTTTGCCTGCAAATTTGAAGATTGACGCGAGAACTGAAAGCAATTTTTTTGAAAATTCAAATTTCATCAGAGAATACGGGAAGCCGGAGAAGTTTGAAAAGTACTACTAGGCTTTATCAATGAGTGAGCATTTTAAAAAATTTGACTGGCCTTTGATTTTCTCCGCTCTCATTCTCATTGCCTTTGGCCTCGTCTCTTTGTACGGCAGGAGCGGCAGTGAAGGGCTTTCGAATTTTAAAAAACAAATCCTGTGGCTTCTCGTAGGATTTGTTTTCATGCTCGGAATAAGCTTTTTTGATTATCGGATTTTGAAGAATTATCGTTCCGCGATTGTCATTCTGTACGGGGCCACTTTGGCATTACTTACAGGAGTTTTGTTTTTTGGAGTTTCCATAAGAGGAGCGGCGAGCTGGTATCGGATAGGCGAGGTTGCGATCCAGCCGGTAGAATTCGCAAAGATTGCGATTATTGCTGTGCTTGCGAAATACTTCTCCATGCGTCATATCGAGATGTATCGCGTGCGTCACATCTTGATTTCCGGCGCGTATGTTTTTCTGCCGGCATTCCTCGTATTTCTTCAGCCTGATATTGGATCGGTTATGATATTATTCGCGATTTGGGTAGGAGTGATGATTCTTGCGGGAATTAAAATCAAGCATCTTCTCTTGCTCGCGTTTGCGGGGATGTGCACATTTTTGATCGCGTGGAGTTTTGTGTTCCACGCGTATCAGAAAGACAGGATACTCGCCTTTTTGAATCCAAAATTTGATCCGCTTGGCGCAGGATACAATGTTTCACAGTCACTCATTGCGATAGGGTCCGGAGGCGTGTGGGGGAAAGGAATTGGCGAAGGTTCGCAAACTCATCTCGGTTTTTTGCCTGAAGCCCAGACGGATTTCATTTACGCGGCTATCGCGGAAGAAATGGGGCTTATCGGGGTTACATTGCTGCTCATCACGGCGATATTTTTGTTTTGGAGACTTATGAGTATCGCGCAGAACGCAAAAAATAATTTTTCGAGGCTTGTTGCCGGAGGATTTTCTATTATGATACTGGTGCAGATCGCGATCAATATCGGAATGAACCTCGGATTACTGCCGGTGACAGGCGTTCCATTGCCTTTTGTAAGTTACGGAGGAAGCAGTATGATCGCGCTTTTTGTCATGCTCGGGTTACTGCAGAGTATCAAAGTAAATCAGTAGGATATGCAAGACGCGGGTGGTTACGTTGACATTCAAGGTGTGAAATTGGTAGTATGGGGGATACTTGAGGATGAGTACCCCTTTTGTAATGAGACAAAAATTTTATGAGAGACCTTCAATTTGGAAAATTGAGAATCGGGGGGAATAATAAGGTGGCGGTTATCGCGGAGATCGCGGACTCCCATAACGGGAGTGTTGAGACCGCGAAAAAATTGGTGGACGCGGCAAAAGCCGCGGGCGCAGATATCGCGAAGTTTCAGATTCATTTGCCGGATATCGAGATGGTGCCCGGGTCAATTCACATGTGGGATGGGCCGCTCTACGATATTTTGAAGCGAAATCTTTTTACGCCCCTCATGCACAAAGAAATGATGGACTATTGCGAGCGCGCGGGCATTGAGTATCTTTGCACCCCATTTTGCCCGACTAGCGTTGATGTGTTGGAGGATATGGGGGTAAAAGCGTTTAAGACCGGTTCCGGAGAGCTTGCGAACCTTCCCCATCACCGGAAAATCGCGCGGATTTCCGCGCGCACCGGCAAGCCAGTGTTTGTTTCGACAGGTATGAGCACGTGGGAGGAAATCCGCGACACCGTGCGAGTCTATAAAGAAGAAGGGGCGCATGAAAATCTCGCGCTGATGAACTGCACGTCCGAGTATCCGCCGAACGATTATTCTCACGCGAACCTCGGACTTATCAAACGGCTAGAGGTGGAGTTTGGCGTTTGGGCTGGCCAATCGGACCATACAATGGATAATTACACGGCATACGCGGCTGTAGCACTCGGGGCAAAGATTGTTGAGAAGCACTTCACTCTTTCGCGCAATCAAAAAGGCCCCGACCACTTTATTTCTCTTGAGCCTCACATGCTTAAAGATTTGGTTGATGGAATACGGAAAATTGAAGTCGCGCTTGGAAGCGAAAAAGTGATTTCAAAAGAAGAGCAGGTTGTGCGCGACTGGGCATTTCATAGCGTTATCACCGCGCGTGATATACGAGCGGGCGAGGCGATGACGGTGGAGAATTTAATTCCAAAGCGTCCGGGTTCCGGAATCAGCGCGAAATATCTTGATCCCATGTATTCTCAAGCATTGCTCGGAAGAAGAGCGAGGAGAGATCTGCCAAAAGACACAATCCTTCAGTGGTCAGATGCGATATAAATAGCAAATGAAATTTCGAAAACGGAAAATCGCGATTATCGCGGGTTCGCGGGGCGAGTATGGTTATTTTCGGCCGGTCATTAAAGAGATGAAAAACCGGCCGAATTTAGATTATGGAATTATCGCGGCGAATATGCACATGCTCGATACTTTTGGCGAAAGTATCAAGGAAATGAAGCGAGACCGGCTCAAGATTCACGCGGCAGTTCACAATACGCTGGATGGATACAACCGTATTACGATGGTAAAATCGCTCTCCGTGTTTATGCTCCAGCTTCCCGAACTTTTGGATCAGATGGGGGCGGATATGGTCTTGGTGTCGGGGGATCGGGGAGAACAGCTTGTCGCGGCAATCGTAGGCGCGCATATGTATATTCCGGTCGCGCATATTCAGGGAGGCGAGGTTTCCGGCAACATTGATGGAGTCTCCCGCCACGCGATAACAAAGTTCGCGCATCTTCATTTTTGCGCGAACAAAGAAGCCGAGGCGCGAGTGCTAAAGATGGGCGAGGAGAAGCGCCGCGTGTTCAACGTGGGAGCTCCGATGCTCGACGAGTTGGTGAGCGGACGTATCACACCTGCGAGTGAAATTTATAAAAAATTTTCTATTCAAAAAGGCGAGCCGCTTGTGCTCCTTATGTATCATTCAGTCACCGAGGAATTTGATGAGCTTGAGAAGGCGATGGCGGCGCTACATCACAAGACGATCGTGATCTTAAATAATTCCGACGCGGGAAGCAAGGTTATCCGAAGAAAAATCATGGAGCACAAAAAGCCATGGATGAGCGTATATCCCAATCTCAAAAGGGAGGATTACGCGGGGCTGTTGAGTGTCGCGAGCGCTCTTGTCGGGAATTCTTCAAGCGGCATTATTGAAGCTCCGACATTCAAACTGCCAGCCGTCAATATTGGGAATAGGCAAAAAGGAAGATTGCAGAGTACGAATGCAATAAACGTTGGATGTGCGGCGTCTGAAATCCAACAGGGTATTAAAAAAGCGTTAAGCCCCGCGTTTAAAAGAAGAGTCGCAACATGTGTAAACCCTTACGGCGATGGAAAATCCGCGAAGAGAATCGTTGATATTTTGGAAAACATCAAGATTGATGATACACTGCTTATCAAGAGATTAACGTATTGAGCCATGAAGCCTAAACTGGATATCAAAAATTCAAATTATATCGTCAAAGAGGACGCTTCTCTTAACGAGGCGATGGAGGCAATCACGTATAATCATCGAGGATGCGTTGTTGTCGTGGACAAAGATTTTTTGGTGTTAGGAGTTTTGAGCGATGGAGATATACGAAGAGCGCTTGTGAAAGGAGCGACGATGATTACTCCAGTAAGCAAAGTTTTGAATACAAATTTTGTATCCGTGCGCGATGACGCGCGAGACACTCTCCAAAACCCGGAGCGTTTTTTTGAGGCACACGCAAATCTCAATGTTATTCCAGTGCTTGGAGAGAAAAATAGGCTAGCTGACATTCTTGTGCGGGGAGGGCCGTACCGAGAGTAGAGCGACAAATCGTTCAGTGTTCTTTCCGTCAAACATCCCAAATTTTTTACGGTCTTCGTCGCGAGATTTTTTCATTTGAGGATCGAGCATGGCGCTCTTTTTGAGATCTAGGGCGATTTCTTCCAGTTGCGCCATGGTGTAAACCGGAATAACCGATGCGTATCTTTTCGTTTCGGTTTCAAAGACCGTTCTTCCCTCGAGTCTATATGAAAGAATGGGGGCGTCAGTCGCAAGACTTGCGTCAGTAGAAGCTGAGACAAAATTTAAGATTACGTCAGCGATGCCGACGAGTTCATACATTGTCCAGTCGGCGCTTATGAATGTGAGCATAGCGCCTCTTTCTTTTTGAAAAGTTTCGATCTGTGTTTTTGGCTCCATGCGCGGATGTGTTTTGAAAACGAAATAAAATTCATCCCTTAAGGTTTCAAGAAGTAGCGCAAGAACTTGATTTACTTGAGAATCAAGAGCCGAAAATTGGCGAGGATGAAAATCATCGCTGTAACTTGTGCCGACAATAAGAAAAATTTTTTTGGAACTGTCAATGCCGAGGATTTCACAAAGTTTTTGCTTGCGTTCGCTTCGCTCTTGAATGAGGGAGTGGAGGCTGTCGTGGGGTGGAAATCCCGTAACTCGCATTTTGACAGAATTCATGCCGAGTTTCACGTTTTCTTCCATTTGCATATTGGAGTTTACCGCAACGAGATCAATGGGGTTTGTTCCGCGGATCCAGGGATTTTTGGGGAAGATATGAAGGAGATAAAGCTCGAGAACTTGTCTTGGCGGGATGAAATAAACATCGCGATTTTGGATGCGCATCACGTTTGAGGGATAGAGAATCTTTGCGAGAGAAAAAGCGATGGTTTTTACGAAAGATCGAGAAAGAGTTTCAGCCTCCTGCAGTTTCGGGAGAAGCGCGCCTTCGAGTGTTTGGAGTCCTTCGACTGGGTACAGGATGATTGTTGGAATTTTTTGCTTTGCGGCGGCAATGAGTGCGCATGCTTCATACATACGATCATCGCTTACGATCAAATGAGAGTATGATTTTTTTTGAAAAAACGACGCAAGATAGCGTATCGCAAAGATTGTTTTGAGAGCAAGTCCGAATATCGGAATTTTACAGAAAAAGCGGATATATGTTTTGCGGTGAAATTCTTCAAAAACAGCAACGAATTTTTTCCCATGCATTTCTCCATAGTGGGAGAGGAGAGCGCAGTCATGTTCGCTGATATTTTGTTTCAGAAAAATAATCTCGTAATCAATATGTTGCGATTCGAGCCATGCAATGAAAGGTGAATAATTATCAATGTAATTCCAGTCGTGAGCATAAAGGCAGATTTTTGTATCCATACGGAATCTTTATAGCATGGTAGACAGTAAGCAGACAATAATGGTATATATGATGGTAGATTATGAAACTCAAAGGGAAAACAATTTTAATTACTGGAGGGACCGGGTCTTTCGGACAGGCTTTTGTCGCGCGCGTTCTTGCGCAAGAAAATCCAAAAGCGATACGCGTGTACAGCCGAGATGAGCTGAAGCAGCAGCAGATGCGGGTCGCTCTAAAGGATGATGAGCGATTGCGCTTTTTGATTGGGGATGTGCGCGATGGCAAGAGATTAGAGCGGGCGTGCGAAGGGGTGGACATTATTATCCACGCGGCGGCAATGAAGCAGGTGCCCGCCTGCGAATACAATCCAATCGAAGCAATCCGGACGAACATTGACGGAGCGATAAACGTGATTGAAGCCGCTTTAAATTTGCATACTCCAAAGGTTATCGCGTTGAGTTCTGACAAAGCCGTGCATCCGGTGAATTTGTATGGGGCAACAAAATTATGCGCTGAAAAATTGTTTGTCCAGGCGAATAGCTACGCGGGACTATCTAAGAAGACCAGTTTTTCTGTCGTACGTTACGGAAACGTTGTCGCGTCTCGCGGAAGCGTGATTCCTTTATTTAAGGAACAGATTCTAAGGGGTGAGCCGCTCACGCTTACGGACGAGCGGATGACAAGATTCTGGATTACGCTTGAACAGGCGGTTGATTTTGTCGTCGCTTCGATAGGGATGATGAAAGGGGGGGAAATTTTTGTGCCGAAGATTCCAAGCATGAAAATTGTTGATCTCGTTCGGGCATTCAACTACGCAAAAGTCGTGAAGGTTATCGGCATCCGTCCGGGAGAAAAGATTGACGAGTTTTTGATTACAAAAGAAGAGGGCCCAAGGACGTATGAACTTGCGGATCGGTATGTTATAGAGCCCGAATTTCCATGGTGGACGGAAAGGGTAGCAAAGCGGGGGAGCCGCATGAGCGGGGGATTTTCATACGATAGTAGAAATAATAAAAAGTGGCTTACCATAAAAGAGATGAAGAAGTTGATTCGCATCGCATGAAACCAATCTTCTATACAAAGCACACGATTGGGAGAGATGATATAAGGGCGGTGGAGAAGATCCTTGCAGCAGAATGGCTGACCCAAGGGAAGCGGGTTTTTGAGTTTGAGTCAAAGATTGCAAGATACTGCGGAGCACGGTACGCGGTCGCGGTAAATTCAGGGACATCGGCGCTTCATCTTGCGACTTTTGCCGCGGGGATTCAAAGCGGCGATGAGGTTATAACAACACCGCTTTCCTTTGCAGCAACTGCGAATTGTATTTTATATGAAGGAGGATTTCCGATTTTCGCGGACGTGGATTATGAAACAGGGTTACTTGATCCGGAAGAAGTTGAAAAAAAGATTACGGACAAAACAAAAGCGGTCATTACCGTTGATTACGCGGGGCATCCTTCATTTTTTCGCGAGCTCAAGAGAATTTGCAAAGATCGCAAGCTTGTTTTTATTGATGACGCGGTTCATTCGCTTGGGGCTCTCTATCACCAAAAATTGGTAGGCACGCAGGCGGATATGACGGTATTTTCTTTTCATCCCGCAAAATTGATTACCACAGGAGAGGGGGGAATGCTTCTGACTGACAATAAAAGTTTTTATGAACGAGCGTTGCTTTTAAGAAATCACGGCATTACGAAAGAACCGAAGAATTTTGTCTACAAAAGCGAACAACGCAAGCCTTGGTACTTCGAGATGCAGGAACTTGGGTATAACTACCGAATAACTGATTTTCAGTGCATGCTCGGCCTTACGCAGTTTCAAAAAATTTCCGGGTTTCTTAAAAAAAGGCGGGAACTCGCGCATGCGTACACGAAATTGTTTGAGGGAGACAAGCGATTCCGTACGCCAAAAGAACTTGCCGGATGCGAAAGCGCGTGGCATCTCTATCCTATTCGGATCCGCGATAAAAGCATTGATAAAGAGAAGATATTTCAAAAATGCAAAGAGTATAATATTTTCCCCCAAGTGCACTATATTCCAATCCATACTCACCCGTATTATCAAAAAAATTTCGGCTATCGATGGGGTGATTTTCCCAAGGCAGAGGCGTTTTACGAGGAGGAAATAAGCATTCCGCTTTATCCGACACTCCGGATCAGCGATGTCGAAAAAATAGCGAAAATTGTAAGAAGCGTGTAGGAAAATGAATACTCATATTATAATTCAGGCGCGAATGGGTTCGGGCAGGTTGCCGGGGAAAATTTTGAAGGACTTGTGCGGTTTTCCCATGCTGTATCATGTCATTGAAAGATGTCGAAAATCGAAGCTGGCAGAAAGGGTGATTTTGGCGACAACAGTGGAGGCGCAAGATAACAGTACGGCAGATTTTTGCAGTAATCATGGGATTGACTACATGCGCGGAAGCGAGAACGATGTGCTCTCTAGGTACTACGAAACGGCTCGCAAGTTTCACTCATCCGTCATTGTTCGAGTTACGGCGGATTGCCCGCTTATTGACCCCTTGATCATTGATTCGTGCATTCAAAAGTTTAAGGAAGAAAAAGACGTGGATTATTTGAGTAACGTTTCTGTGCGAACATTCCCTCGCGGACTTGACGTCGAAGTATTTTCTTTTAATGCTTTACAAAGAGCATATAAAGAGGCGAAAGAATTATACGAGCGAGAGCATGTGACGCCATATATTTGGGAAAATAAAAAAAGAGAATTTAAGATTGGGGAATCTGTAAGGGCTTCATCAGAGTACGCAAGAAATTATCGTTTGACTGTTGATTATCCTGAAGACTTTGAACTGATGAAAAAAATTTATGAGGCTTTGTACAAAGAAGGGACGATCATTGATGCCCGCGAAGCGTTTGTTTTTTTGAATCATCATCCGGAGATTGCGCGAATAAATGCTCATTGCGAGCAAAGACCCGTACAATAATGATTGCGATTATTGATTACAACATGGGCAATGTGGGGTCGGTGAGAAACGCCGTCCTCGCGCTCGGGGCGGAAGTGGCGTTATCTTCAAAGCGCGAAGAGATCGAAAAGGCAACCCATATCATTCTGCCGGGAGTGGGCACGTTTGGAGACGGAATGGCGAGACTTACAGATTCCGGCGTTATCCCAATACTCGAGACCGAGGTTTTGGAGAAAAAAAAGCCGTTTTTGGGTATTTGTCTTGGGATGCAGGTTATGGCGGAATTTGGCGAAGAAGGAGGGCGACATAAAGGTCTTGGCTGGATAAAAGGGCAAGTGCGGAGACTAGAGATCGACGAGAAGGAATTGTGTCTGCCCCACATTGGCTGGAATGATGTGGTGAAGAAAACCCCCAGTTCACTTTTTGAAAATGTTATCTCGTGCGTTTTCTATTTTATTCATAGTTATGTGCTGGTTCCGGAGGAAAAAAGCAATATCATAGCGAGTTGCGCGTACGGAGAAAAATTCACTGCCGCAGTAGAGAAAGACAATATATTCGGCGTTCAGTTTCATCCTGAAAAAAGTCAGAAAAGCGGACTTACGCTACTGCGTAATTTTTTGGATTATCATGCTTAAAACAAGAGTTATCCCATGCCTTACAATCAAAGATGGGAGGCTTGTGAAAAGCGTTAAATTTCGCGAGCATCGGAATATCGGAAGTTACATATCAAGCGTTCGGGTATTTAACGCGCGAGATGTGGATGAGATGATTTTTCTCGACCTAGATGCTTATGAAAAAGGGATGCCAGTGCGGCTTTTAGAAGAAGTCGCAAAAGAATGTTTCATGCCTCTGACTCTTGGCGGAGGAGTGAAGACATGCAAAGACATAGAAAGGATTTTAAAGATTGGAGCGGATAAAGTGGCAATAAATACTGCGGCGCTTGAGAAACCGCGATTTATTCAAGAAGCGTCGCGTATGTTTGGAAATCAATGCGTCGTTGTTTCCGTTGATGTGCAAATAAAGGAAGGCGGATATGAAGTGTTCGGACGCGGAGGGACATGGGCGACGGGGCGTTCGCCTGTTGAATGGGTGAAAGAAGCGGAAGATTTGGGAGCGGGGGAGATTCTTCTTACCTCCATTGATCGCGATGGGACGATGGAAGGGTATGACACTGCGCTTGTAAAAAGCGTATCAGAGGCGGTGAATGTTCCTGTGATTGCTTGCGGGGGCGCGGGGACCCTGGATCATTTTGTGGAAGTGATGAAAGACGGCGGCGCATCGGCGGTTGCTTGCGCGAGTATTTTTCAGTACACTCAAGTTACCCCCCAGAATGTAAAGGAATATCTTTTGAAAGCAGGCATAGAAACAAGAATATGAACATAAAACCAGAGACAATTCAAGCTGTTTCATGGGCTGGAAAAATGGGGAAGAAGTACACGGATCGCAATCCCCAGTCCACCAAGGAATTAAATGAACTGTACCGGAAACAGTACGGCATTTCTCGGGTAAAACTAAATCGAGATTTTTTGGGCGCTCTTGATCGAAATTTTAAAATTCTGGAAGTTGGCGCGAATATCGGTCTTCAGTTGGAGACGTTGCGGAAAATGGGCTTTTCAAATCTGCTCGGAGTGGAAATTAATGAATACGCGGTGCGGCAGGCAAAAGAAATTCACCCAAAAGTTGATATCATCAGGGGTTCTGCTCTCAACCTCCCATTTCGCGAGGGATACTTTGATCTCGTGTTTACTTCGGGGGTGCTGATTCATATCTCCCCGAAGGATATCAATAAAGCGCTTGATGAAATTTGGCGAACAAGCTCTCGGTACGTGTGGGGTTTTGAATATTTTGCTCCGGAGCTTAGTGAAATTACGTACCGCGGTAAAAAAGATTTATTATGGAAAAGAGATTTTTGCGCATTGTATCTTCAAAGATTTCCAGATTTCAAGATCGTAAAAGAGCAAAAGTTTTCTTTGAAGGGAAGCGAAAACCAAAGTCAGATGTTTTTGTTAAAAAAAGTATAATATGTTTCAATACTGTAAAAAATGCGTGATGCCAAACACGAAGCCCGACCTTTTTTTTGACGAAGGGGGAGTGTGCGACGCGTGCAGATCCGCGGAGCTCAAAGATACGATTGATTGGACTGCGCGCGAGAAGGAATTTTTGGAATTGGTTGACGCGCATAGGGGGAAAAATGGCGCAAATTACGACTGCGTGATTCCCGTGAGCGGCGGGAAGGATAGTCATTACCAAGCATACATCGCGAGAAAATACGGATTGAACCCGTTGTTAGTTAATTTTGAAGCAACGAAACGAAACGCGCTTGGCCAAAAGAATCTTGAAAATATTCGGCAATTCGGAGACCTTTTGGAATTTAAGAAAAATCCGAGCGTGTATAAAAAAATGTGCTTGGAAGGATTCCGAAGGGTTGGGGACCATGAATGGCCTAATCACCTCGGCATTTTTACTATCCCCATTCGCGTCGCGGTTCAATTTGGGATTCCACTCGTTATTTGGGGAGAAAACTCACAACTTGAATACGGGGGACCAAAGGCGGCGCGAATGAAAGGCGTATTGGATCGCCGATGGCTTGAAGAATTTGGCGGCCTTCTTGGGCTTCGCGTAGAAGATATGATTGGCGTTTCCGGGATTATGAGAGAAGACCTTGTTTCGTATTTTTATCCAACAGATCGGGAACTAGAAGAAGTTGGATTGAAGGGAATTTTTCTCGGATATTACTTTAAATGGGACGCGCGCGAGCAAGTTGAGCTTATGAAGCAGTATGGGTTTTCCGTGAAAGAAGACGGGCCTGTGGAGGGGACATACACAAATTACGAAAATTTAGACGATAGTTTAGTGTCTATCCATGATTATTTGAAATACGTAAAATTTGGATTCTGCCGCGCGACCGATCACGCGTGCCTCGACATCCGCAACGCCCGTATGACGCGCGGTGAAGCAATTGAGCTTGTAAAAAAATACGACGGCAGACTGTACCGGCACGTGGTGGAAGATTTTGTGAAATTTTTTGAAATTACCAAGGAAGAGTTTTTTCGCATTGTTGATTCGTTTACGAATAAAGCGTTGTTCTTGACAGATGAGAATGGGAGGGTTATAAGAGACGGAGAAGGAGACCTTATCAAGCGCTATCAAGATTATAATTGAAGAAGAAATCTTTATGTTGCGGCCAGCTCTGGAAAATGACCTCAAATTTATTTTAGGCATCAGAAATCTTCCTGAAGTGGTGCAAGTTTCAAACCGCAAGCGCTCCCTGGCTCTCGAGGAATTGCCGTGCGTCAGTGATTCGTCATATGTGATGTGGATTGTGCATGAAGAGGGGCAAGATTACGGGTATGTAATGGCGCATCGAGAAGATAGCGCTCAAGCAACTATCAGCATTGCGTTGAGCAAGAATGCGCGAGGCAAGGGGCTTGGCACGCGATCAATTCAAGATGCCTGTTCTTTGCTGTTTGTAGATCAAGGAGTTTGTGAAGTGCTCGCGGAGATATACAAAGGAAATAGCGTGTCTGAAAGGGCATTTGAAAAATCTGGGTTTACGTTGCGCGAGGTAATTACCACACAAGACGGCCGAGAAAAGCAAATTTTTGCATTAAGACGCTCAAGCTAGCATCATGCAAAAAACCTCATGGCTTTTTGTTGATTTAGACGGGACGCTCATTGATACTCTTCCGTATCTTACGAGCGTTTTTTTTGAGTTTGGGAAAAAGGCGGGGATAACGCTCACAAAAGAAGATTTCGCTTTGTGCAATGGTCCTTCGATACGCGAAGTGGTTATGTATCTCAAAGAAAAGTTTCATCTCCCGGATTCTGTGGAGGAACTCGAGAATCTGTACCACGAAAAATTGCGAAACATTCGGGGAAAGTTTAGGCCGCGGCCTTACGCAAAAGCGGCATTGAAAAAACTTCGAGCGCAAGGATGGAAATGCGCGTTGGTAACGAGCGCGCGAAAGAGTTACGCGGTTGATTTTTTGCGAAGAAATGGAATGAGCGACCTTTTTGATTTTTTGGCATGCGGAGATGAAGTGCAAAACGCAAAACCTGATCCCGAAATTTATGAGCTTGCAAAAAAGCGGGCGGGGAACGGTTATTTTATCGCGCTTGAAGATTCGGAAAATGGAATCCAGGCCGCAAAAAATGCCGGGTGCGTAGCCCTTCGGTTTGAGGCAGGCAATACGGAAAGTTTTTTTTCTGTCTCCTCTTTTCGCGATTTATGCGATCGGCAAAAAAGAAAAATCCTTTTTTATACGATGGGCAGGTTTTTGTGATTGAAGGGGAACGAACGCCATACGCGTTTTCCGGTTTTTTTTCTCCGTATCGGTATGTGTATTATCAGCTTACAAAAAAGCAATGCATGGGATTTATTCCTTGCGGGGTGACCGGAGTTGTTTCTTTACGGGGGAAGATTATACTCGCAAGGCGCAGTAAGCAAGTGATTGGAAATGCCGGTTTGTTTGAATTTGCGCCTTCAGGGACTCTTGAAAAAGGTTTGGAGGGCGAAGAGAAAGCGGCTGTAGATTGTGAGGGTATCCTTCTGAAAGAGCTTAAAGAGGAGCTTGGGGTTCCGCAAGATGCTGTTGTTTCATCAAGGCCTCTCTGCCTCGCGTTGGATCTTGCGGACAATGTGCTCGATGTGATATATTGGGTTGTGCTCAAAGATAGCGTGGAATTACGCATAGGTAGTGAGCATACCGAGTGTCTTATGATTTCATTAAAGGAACTTGGAAAGTTGATTGTTCAAAGGCCGAATCAATTCACTTCCCAAGTCAAATTTATCGTAAGGAGGAATGTATGGTCAGTTCAATAAAAATCGGCAATAAGCTTGTGGGAGATGACGAACCTTGTTTTGTGGTTGCAGAAGTTTCCGCAAATCACATGCAGAGCTTCAAGATGGCGGCAGAGATTGTGAGGGCCGCCGCGCGGGCCGGCGCGGACGCGGTGAAGCTCCAGACGTATACGCCCGACACGCTTACGATTGACTCAAGAAAAGAATGGTTTTTGGTGGGCGGCAAAGACAACCCCGATTCTTGGCAGGGCAAAACTTTTTACGATCTTTACAAAACCGCATATACTCCATGGGATTGGCATCCGAAGCTGAAGGAAATCGCCGAAAGTCTTGGTTTGATATTTTTTTCCACTCCGTTTGATGAAACCGCGGTTGATTTTCTTTCGAGCCTCAACGTGCCTTGCTTTAAGGTAGCTTCGTACGAATGCACGGATGTTTTGCTTTTAAAAAAAATCGCGCGCACTGGAAAGCCGGTGATTATGTCCATTGGGTTTGCGACCCTTCAAGAAGTGGAGCTTTCGCTCCAGACGTTGCAAAAGTACGGCGCTTGCGAAATCGCGGTGCTCCACTGTGTGACATCATATTCCGATACGCCGGATCCCTACAGCATAAATTTGCGCACCATTTTGGATATTCGCGAACGCTTTGGAGTGGTCAGCGGTTTTTCGGATAATAACGCCGGAATCGAAGCGCCGTGTTTGGCCGCGGCGATGGGAGCGTCCATCGTCGAAAAGCATGTTGTGTCGAGCCACGCGGATCCAACATACGATGCGCGCTTTTCTATAGATCCGCAAGAACTTACGCAGATGGTTGAGACGATTCGGAGGCAGGAAGCCTTGAAAGGGCAGGTGAATTACGGCCCGAACAATCTTGCCGAGGAGCATAACAGAGGGTTTCGGCGTTCGCTTTTTGCGGTGGCGGATATTAAGAGAGGACAGCAATTCACTTCAGAAAATATTCGTTCAATCCGCCCGGCGAACGGTCTTCCCACGCGATTTTTCGATGAAATTATCGGAAAAGCGGCAAATCAGGATATTGAGCGCGGAACCCCGCTTTCCTGGAATTTGATTTCTTAAACAGAAAAAGCTATGATAAACTCCACTACTCGATGGAGTTTTGTTTTTCTATGACAAAAATTTTTTTAATTGAATGGCCGGAAAATCTCGCGGGAATCGCGCGAGAACTGCAAAAACGTTCCTGCGAGATTCTCTATTGGACTGGTGTTGGATTGCATGGATCTTCGAACCCGCTTGAGAAAGAATTTCCTCAAACTATTTTTCAGAATAGCTATGATTCGTTGCAGGGTCTTGATCCCTCTCGCGTGGACTCGGCGAGTTTTGAGCCCCTTTCGCGCGATGTGATAAGAAGATTTTTCGAATGCGAAGCGGCGACGTTGGCAATGATGGATCGCATTGATTATTCAGACGTTCCGGTGCGGAGAAGAAAACGTCTCTATTATAAACTTTTGAAGTATTGGTTTGGAGTTTTGAAAAATCACACGCCCGATGCGATTGTTTTTTCCGTGACACCCCATCTTGTCTACGATTTTGTTCTGTACTGGGTCGCAAAAGATCTTGGGATATGCACACTCATGTTTATCCCGACAAGAATTCCGGAGAGATTATTGCTGATTGACGATATCGAAGGCGGATCTTTGAGACTTACTCGGGAGTTGGAGGGGACCCGAAATGTCCGGTTCGAGGATTTAAGCAAAGATCTTCAGGATTATTATATTTCTCAAACAACGCCAAAAAATAGCTCGCGTTTTCCATTCTATACTCACGCGGACTTGTATAAAGGGCGGATTAAAGTTGTGTACGTTCCATCGCTCGCAAGAGTTTTTGCGAGCATTGTGAGGGGAGATTTCTTGTCCAGAGCAAGGGAGTATAGCAATCGAATTTTTTTTACAAAATCGCGCCTTCTTAGTTTCGATGCGCAGTACACAGGACTTGGTTATCAGATGAAGCTCTTGGAGTGGGAGAAGGCAAAACGAGAGTTTGAAAAAGAATACCGTTCGCTTGTCTCGCCGATTGATTGGAATAAAAAGTTTATCTATGCTCCGCTTCAGTTTCAACCCGAACGGTCAACTTCTCCGGAAGGAGGAATTTTTGCCGATCAATTTTTGATGATTGATATTTTGTCTCATTCTGTTCCTTCCGACTGGGTGGTCTACGTAAAAGAGCATCTATCTCAATGGACAAAAGGGGGCACTCACGCGCATCAGGGGAGATACCGCGGGTATTACAAAGAGTTGGCCGCATTTCCCAACGTGCGTTTGATTGCGCCGGAAATTTTATCGAATGAGCTTATCGCAAAGTGCGAAGTAGTTTCTTCGGTCGCGGGGACCGGTTCGTGGGAAGGAATATTGAACGGCAAGCCGTCTTTGATGTTTGGCTATCCGTCCTACAAGGATTGTAGCGAGGTTTTGAAAGTTTCCGATGTTCAATCCTGTAAAGCCGCGATCCAAAAAATTGCGAGCGGTTGGAAGCCGGATAAACAAAAAGTTTTAAATTATCTTGGCGCTTTCGATAAAGCGAGCATCAAGGGGCGGATAGAGCAGGGCGTTGAAAAGACATCTCTTGCCTCCCCGGAGGAAAATAATAAAGCCATTGCTGAAGGAATATATGGCGCATTGCGCAGCTAGTCTGCAGCCCCTTCACCACGCGGTCCAGCCTCCGTCTATGATGAGGTTTGCTCCGGTCATGTATCTTGATGCGCCGGATGCAAGAAAAAGTATAGCGCCATTGAAATCAGTCTTATCTGCCATTCTTCCGAGCACAGTTTTTTCGTTGTAGGCTTTTACAAAATTTTGATCTTGATTGGCAAATACTCCCCCAAGCGTGAGAGTATTAACCCGTATATTTGTCCCGCGAAGATATGTCGCCCACGCGCGCGTGAAATTGAGAACCGCGCCTTTCGTGGTCGCGTACCCTATAGATTTATATTTTCCATTTTCGTATAGGCGGTTATCAGGTCCTGCGTTCCCGTAGATAGAGGAAATGTTGATGATCGAGCCGCTTTTTTGTTTCTTCATAAATGGCACAACCGCTTGCGTAACAAACAGTGCTCCGCTTAGATTTACCGAAAGCTCGTTTTCCCAGAGTTCTTGCGGGTAGTCTTCATAGGGAGCAAACTGTCCCTTCGATACTTCGCTGCCCGGCACCGGATTCAAGGCGGCGTTATTTACCAATACGTCGATTTCCCCATATTTTTTGCTGATTTTACGAACAGCATCGAAAACCAGCTTTTTGTTCACGATATCAACTTTGAAATAGCGGAGCGTTTCTTTTTGTTTGAATTTGGGACTTTCAACAATATCAAAAAGGATCACGGTTGCTCCGGCATCCAGAAATACTTTTGCGTATTCCCGGCCGAGCAGTCCCGCGCCGCCGGTGATGAGGGCAATCCTTCCTTGAAGCGAAAAAAGATTTGATGCGCGATTTCTCATATTATACTGAAAGATGGACTATCGCGTTATGTGCGATCGAAGACAGCATAGCCTCGCAAATTTTCAGCACATTGAATCCATCTTCGAAACTTACTTCTGGACGCGCCTTTCCCTCAACACAGTCAACAAAGTGAGCAAGCTCCGCAAGGAACATGCTGTTTCTGTCGAATCTTTCCGGGTCGCCCGTGATTGTCGGGGGAATTTCTTTTTTGTGAGGAGTAAGTGTGAGAGTTTTTGCGTAGTAATCCCATCTCAATGTTCCGTCGCGCCCCATTATTTCAAAAATTCTTCGCGGGGGCCGTTGATAGAAATCCATATGCAAAGATACGGTTTTCCCATCCTCATATTCGAAGATACTTTTTACCGAATCTTCGACATCAACCTCGAGGCCCGTTTGCGTTCCTCCAAAAGCCGCGATTTTTTTGGGCATACCGAAAAACCAGTAGAGATAGTCAATATCGTGGCTTTGGGTAAGCACCACACCGCCCCCCAGCTCTTTTTTAGCGGGATAGGTCGTCCGATAATCTTCCCATGGATGCCAGTCCGGCAAGTATTCGCCCATATCAACCGAAGCTGAAATTACTTTTCCTATTACCCCCTGATCTACAAGCTCTTTCATTCTTTGAAGGAGGGGATGAAATCGGAAGTTGTATCCGGTATAGCCGACTACATTATTTTTTCGCGCTGTTTCGACGAGTGCGCGAAGTGATTCTGCTGTATGTGAAATCGGTTTTTCTACAAAAATTCCTTTTACCCCATGTTCGAGTCCTTCGCGAATAAAATCCGCGTGAAATACGGTCGGGTTTGCGATTAAAATCGCGTCGGGTTTTTCATTGAACGCGCTTGTTAGATCAAGAAAGATTTTTGGCGAATGTTCTTTTTCAAATTCCGAAACAAAGTTCTGACTGCCTTTTCCTGTACGATAAACAATAAGATCTGGAAAGCCGAGAGTTTGCAAGTTTTTATAATGCCTTTGGCCGATAGAGCCAAGGCCGGCGATTAAAAATTTCATTGAAGATTCAACTTTTTTATAAGCTCTTTCGCTATGTTTAAATCGTTCGGTTCATCAATATCCATTGATCGCTCTTCGTCGATCACAATGCCTCGAATATCCGGACCGTAGACAATTCCTTGTTTGATAAATTTTACTCTGGTCGCGTCTACTAATCCATTTTGCCAATACGCGGTCGGGAGGAGTTGCCGAGGAACGTCGGTGCCCAATCTTTGATAATGTTTTGTCGGAAGAAGCGGTTTGATTTTCGAAGATTTTGCATGATGAAAGCGCCACATCTTAAAAGGATTATGGGGGTAAGGAGTGCAAAGAGTCCGCACGGAATCGCACTTTGTTTTTACCATGAGCGCTACGACATCGTCTATATCTTTCGCGGTTCGAAGAGGCGAGGTGGGGCGAAGGTTTAAGATGATTTCAGGGCGCCACCCGCGATGCTTTTCGAGCCAAAGCACGGCGTGCTTCAGAAAGTCAATATCCGGCGAGTTATCCCGCGCGAATTTTTTTGGCCGAAGAAAAGGCACGTCAGCGCCGTACGATTTCGCAACCTCCGCGATTTTTGGATCGTCGGTAGAAACAATAAAAGCATCCAGAAGCGCGGATTTTTTTGCCGCATCTATGGTGTAATAAATCAGCGGTTTTCCCGCGACAAGAGCGATATTTTTATAGGGGATGCTTTTTGATCCGCCGCGGGCCGGAATAATGCCGAGCACTTTAATGTTTGATTTTTGGTCCATAAGGAATATCAGTTTTTTCCCAAAGGAATTTTAATGATTATGAGCCGCGCGGTTTTTGCGCATAGATGCTGGTGGGGTTGGCCCGAAGGAATCCATAGCCAGTCGCCTTGTTTGAGAATTGTCCTCGTTCCGTTGTTGATTTTTTTTCCTTTTAACTCCCGACGGTCAGAAGTTCCATCCGCCTTTTTGCCAGTCCGTGCATGGGTAAGCGTTCCGCCATATACAAATATCACTTCGCCTTCTAAACAATGCCAGAGGTCGCCCGTTTGTGTGTGCACTTCCGCGTCATTTTCCGTTACTTCATGATCTTCAAGGATGTTGAAAGGAAGGTTGTGCGCGGCCGCAAATGACAGAAGAGGTTCGAGAAGTTTTTTGCCTGGCGCGGGGGGACTGGCGAGTGTTCTTTCGATCATCTTTTTTGGCACGAGAGCGCACTTTGGTAAATCACTTTTCATACTTCATAGCATGGTAGCATATAAAGACGCTACGGTCAATTTTGATCTTATGCGAGCGCCTTGTCGAAAAAAAGCAGACTATTTCAGTCTGCTTGTGTATCGATTTTATGCGTCGAGAGATTATCTCGTTCTATTGTTGACTTATGATTATTATCGCGAGGCCGAAACCTCCGAGAATAAACGCGGCTTTTTCCTGCGCGGTTAGTCCTTTCCTTTCTTTAAATACCCACCAACCGACAAGGATTGTAAGTGCCGCTCCTCCAAAGCTTGAAATAGGAACGGCAAGTCCGAGGGGCACTAGTTGGAGCGCCCAATATTGAGTGAGAAGCGAAAGAAAAATTAAGAGACTCGCGATCGGTACTTTCCATACCGTTGGTTGGAAGAGTTCCCCCTGTTCTTTTCTTCTAATGAAGGCGATCAACAGCGAGCCAAGGAATGCACCGGCATACCAATATCCCAGGAAATTAGCGCGAGGAACTTCTAGCGCAAATGCAAAATATTTCATTATAAATATCACTATTCCAACGATGCCTATCATGACACCTGCCCAAAAGAGCCATTTGAGGGACGCATTTCCTTCTGCCTTACCCCTCTTCTTTTTCACAATGAGAAAAATTGAAAAGAAGAGAAGGAGAATTCCTCCAAGAAACCAGAAATTTTGATAGAGTTTTGCCTCGTCAAGAAAAATAGCGGCAAGTAGTGCGGCAAGAACTCCGCCAAGCGGGGTTACGAGAGCAGTTTTACTCAAGCTCAATGCCAGAGCTTGCCATTGCGCATACGCGCCAAAGGCGTTGACTGCGCCTACGGCAAGGATTGGCAAAAGCCTTAATTCAAAGCGGATTTGCCCGAAGGCGAGTATCGCAAGCCACGCAATCGCCGCGGCGATTGCAAACTGAAGACAGAGCGCTTTTGCCTTCGGAAGTGTATTTGCGATTGATTTGAGTACGCCCGAGACTATTGCTACTATCGCAATTTGAGAAGCAATGACGAGAAAAACTAGACTTTCCATTATTGTCTCCTTGATTTTATTTTTAAGTTCCTAGACATATTAAAGCAAAGTTATTACTTATTGTCAAGTGCAAGCGAGGCGGATTTCGGGCGATTTATTTTTTTAAGAAAAGGAAAACTCCCAGGGTATTCGTGGCGACGGAGTTGATGAGGCGGGTGAGAACGACGCCCCAAAGGCCGAAAATCGGAGTGAGTATGATAAGTAGAGTGATGCGGATAAGCGGAGAGAAAACGCTTGTGAGAAAAATATTTTTTTCCTGCATTTTCGCGTCAAATGTCTGACCAACAAAAGAAAGAGGGAAGAGAAAAATAAAAAACGAAAACGCCTGCGCGTAGAGGATGGTATCTTGGTATCTCGGAAAAAACGTATGGAAGACAAATGGAATAAGGAGGAGATACAATATAGTAAGAGGTATGACAAAGGCGTAGAGCCGTAAAACTTTCTTGGGGAGTTTTTGGCGAAGTTCCTCCTTGGAGAGCGCGCTCATTTTCGGGAACGCGATCTGATTTAAGACGCTTAGATTGTCGCTTATTTGGTTTGGTATTTTTTGCGCGAACGCATATATTGCGACTTGGGCCGGGCCTAAAAAATGCCAGATCAGCACCTGATCCAGTTCGCGCGCTATTGTGGGAATTATTTTGATAAAACTTACGCGGGTGCCAAACGGAATGGTTTTCTCATCCCTCGCTTTATTTGGAGGAAATTTTTTCGTTACAATCCGGAAAAAGAAAGCGCTTACCGCAATTTGAATCGCGAAATCTCCAAAGATGATGAGAGGAACGTTCTTTGTAAGATATACAATAAGTATTATCGCGGCAATCGAAATAACGGTTGAAGCGATTGCGTATATGCTTAAAAGCTTGAAGGATTTTTTCCCTTCGAGGTACGAGGCGTAGAGGGAGAAGGGGTTCAGAAGTGGCAGGAGGAGCGCCACGACGAGAAACGCGTATCCTAACGTTGGATTGCTTCTGAAAAAATAAAAAGCCGCCATGCCCAAACTTGCAAGACTGCCAATCAGACTCCATTTGATTTTAGTCCAAAATGCTGGATACAGCGACCCTTCGTAGCCCCTTGCGACCGCCTGTGTAATTGCGGCTTTCATGCTTTGGAGAGTGGGGATGGCAAGGATTGCTGCTATTGAAAGCACATATTGATACGTGCCGTATACTTCTTTTGAGAGGAGATTCGCGAAGGCGATCGCGGAAAGGATGCTTAAAAACGAAGCGAGTTTTTGGAGAGTAAGCCAAAATCCGCCGTGCGCCAAATACACATTGTCAGTCCCCGTGTATTTTTGCGTATAGCGCAGGATTTGGTAAATTTTTCCGTTAGTACTCAATAGATTCTTTGCCACTTATGATGTCGAATTCCTTAATGGAGTAAAGAGAAGAAATTTCATTGATAGTATCATGGAGAAGTGTTACATCTTTGCCGGTGACGCGAAATGTGTACTCAAACATCTGATCCTGGCGTTTTTTGGAATTTAAAAGCATGACTGATATTTTGTTTTCGCGAAGACGATTGGTGAAAGCGTCTTGTTCTATGGGGGAAGTTGAATTGAGAAGTAGAATATAGTTATTTTGGGTAAAATATCCAAGATTGAATCGAAAAAGCAGATAGGCGACAAGCGAAATCGCCGCCGTGGAAAGAAGCGCCACTGCGTATTGGTTTAATCCAACTGCTACACCTTCCGCGAGGGAGAGGAACAAAAACGCGATATCGCGAGTTTCTTTGATAATTGTACGGAAGCGGATAAACGCGAATGCTCCGAGGAGTCCGAGCGCCCCGTAAATGTTATTCTGGACAACCATGAGCACGACCGAAGCGATGATCCCTATGAGGACGAGCGTTGTGAAAAACGAGTAAGAATAAGAAAGTCCTGTATGAGTTTTCTTATGGACATAGGCAATCGCAAGAGAAAGGAAAGTCGCGAACACAAGGTTGAAGATAACAACCGCGATGCTTACTTCCTGCTGTGAAAAGGAAAAAAAGTTTGGCATACGTATTATAGCTTGTTCTCCGACAAGCAGATTAACGGCTTATAGGATAAAATTTTTTCACCGCGTCTACACTCGCGGCGTACTTGGAATACGCGTCACGTTTCAGATTATATTTTGTCAGAAGAAATTTGACTTGCCAAGGGAGGCGATCTTTGAACTTCAGTTCCATGACCGCCTTTTTTCTGCTGACGGCTACGTTTGGATGCGGAGAGAATAGGTGAGTCTTTTTCGCAAAAATATCGAAATCAAGGGTAATGCGTATGGGGTTGTCTGATGCGCCAAGTTCAAATGCCTTTCTTTCATACTGTACGAGTAGAAAGGGTTTTCTTTGTTGAGAGGCAAGTAAAAAGATAAAATCATCCGCCACGTGCCGTTCCTTGCCCACTCTGCGAGATGAAATTTTGCGGTATGCCGCATGAGGAGACTCAAGGAGCGTTTCCCATTCCTCCGGCGTTATCCATATTCTTCTTTTGCAGATCATCATATCATACTTTTCTTTTATTTCAAGGGACACCGAAGGGCGAGAGCGATCAGTGTTGTTTACTTCTTTTCCGTAGATGCGGGCGCGGACTTTGCGCCTTCCAAGAATTCCTCCGATTTTGTCAAAAAAATCCGAGAGATGCGGGGTTTCAAAGTATACGCTTGAAACAGTATATTGCCCGGAGGAAAATTTTACGTCCCTTTTGAATCCAAGAAGAAGCAGATCGTCCTCGATGCGGCTGATCAAGTGATCTTGGATTGGATATTTGAATTCAAATCGCGAAAAAGTATTTTGCATTGTTCGATGAAGTCAGCTTGCAGGCTGACTTGCTTCATTTTTCAGGAATAATCACTGTCGAATTTTCGCTTTTGTTTATTTCAACGTTCACGCGGATAAAAATGTTTCCTTCAAGCGTTGCTTCTCCGCCGCCGAAAATCGGTTTCTTTTGGTAGAGGCCAATTCCTTCCTCTGTATCTTCGATGGTATTATTTTGTATCAGCGCTTTTGAGAGATCCTTTATCGCAACTCCAATAGTGCAATGGGACATTGTGTTGTCTCTAATATCTACGATTGAGTTTTCGCCTACGCTTATGCATTTATCTCCTGCATCGGTAATTTTATTTTCTGAAATCGTTGTGTCGCGAGTCATGGAAATATCAACGCCATCGCCTCCGATTGTTTTATCGAGCCCTATCTGTGAGAATGTATTTCCTTCGATCAAAAAATGATTTGGCGCGTCGAGATCAATCGCGTCGCCAGCGCCTCGGGCAAAGCTGGAGTTTACGATACTGCCGTCTACGCCATATTTTATATTTACGATATCGTCGTCAGAGTCGTCATAAAATTGAGAATCCACGATGTGAATTTCGGTATTGTGCGCGGAGAGCGATCCGGTAAATACGACCCCATTGATGCGGTCTGAAGATGAACCTCCAATCGTCACGACATTGGAAATGTCGCTTCTTTCTTTTGTATTGATTATAGCGATCGAACCCCAATTTTTCCCAGGCTCAAGGCGCGCAAAAAGAATAGGATTTTGAGGAGTTCCAAGCGCTTGTATCGGACTATACGAGACAAAGGAAATTTTCGGCCCAAGATATATTTTAGTTCCCGCCTGTACAGTAAGCTCCGATCCTTGAGGAATAATAATGTTTTTTCGGAACACGTATTCTCCAGAAGGAAGGGTAAGGTTTCGTCCAAGGAGTCGGAATTGGGGATGGGTTTTGACAAATTCGCTTGGCGAAAGAGAAATATCCGAAAGATGTTCAAATGGCGGAGGGAATGAAAAATTTTTGAGCTCTTCTTCATCTTGAGCTTCAGCAGTTTCCCCAGCGGGAGGATTTTTTACATTGAGAAGATTTTGCGCGACTCCATAGTTCTCTTGCATCCATGTTCGTATTTCCTTGATTCTGCGGTCTACTTCAAAGTCGTTTCGATATTTTGTCTGATCTTTATAAAATTCTGGTTTCAAGCGAGCGTACAAAGAATCATACAATGCCAAATCTTCTTTCAGATTCTCCGCGCTTGCGATACCTGCGAGCGTTTGTAAGTATTCTTTGTAGAAATTTTGCGAGGAAAGGAGTCTTCTTGTAATGGGATCAGAATCATCGTAGGGAGTTTCTGTGTTTTTATAATGGGAGTCGTATGCGTGGATATCCTCAAGAAGAGGTTCAAATTTTCCTGTCGCGCTGTTGAAGAAAAGATTGAGGCTGGTTTTGAGCGAGTGGGAATCCCCCGCAAGGATGTTGATTGCGATTGCCTTATACCAGAGATCTACATCAAGAATATTTCCGATGTGTTTGCGAAAGAACGCATCGTCGGGATTTTTAAGGATTTTAAATAAAGTTTCAAGTTCGCTGAACGCGGTATTTTTTTTGTCGATATCTCTTTCCCAGAGATTGTAAAAATCAATGCCGGAGTTAAAAGCGGGAGTATCCGGAGAGGGACTTGCGCTTTGGGAAAAAATTTCGCTCTCTGGTTGTCTCCCCTCCTTTTCAATCCAGCCCGCAGAAAAACGTTCTTTTACAAGGTAGACGCCGGCACTTTGCTGATCGATTTTTACCCACGCGAAAAACATATGCGGCGTAAGCAATCCCGCGCGCGTAAGGCGCAGGTTGTTTACGATTTCAGCGAGGTACGCGCGATCATTTGGGATGATAAGATCTATTCCTCCCATTGTTTGGAAGAGTTTTTTCTGCGGGAACTGGACAAGCAATGAGCGCTGGGCATGGATCCAGTGGTCGTTGACCGCGCCTCGATAGCGGACGTTCACTTTTTCTTTATAGTCTTCAGATTCAAAAAGCGCTGGAACGAATATTTTATTTTCAGCTTCGAGGTTATCACTAAAAAGATTTTTCGGAAGACTGCGATCCATAATCGCGAGATCCTTTGGATTGATAGTGATTTGAAATACGGGAAGTTTTGACTTGTAAAACCAGTAGGGGAAGTGGACAATATTCAGGGATTTTTGGAATGAAACGCGGGCATGCCAGAGATTGAGCGCAACATCCTTGAAAGAGGACTCTTCTAAGAACCCCATGATTTTTAGGACGTCGTTATATGACGGGCGATAAAACGTGAGCGGTATGCCGATGAGAACACAAATAATTGTTATGCCAGCGTATTTCCATTTTTTCTTGAGAAATTGAAAGACGAGGTTCATGAATGCAGTTAGTGAGCTTTAAGTTCTTCTTTTACCATAAGCTTTACGAGTTGCGCGAATGTTGTTTTCGGGCTCCAGTGAAGTTCTTTTTTTGCTTTTGAATAATCTCCGACAAGTGAATCAACTTCGGTTGGCCGGAAGTAGTAAGGGTCAATCACAATAATTGTCTTGCCATTTTGCTGGTTCACACCCTTTTCGTTGATGCCTTTTCCGCGCCATGCAATGTGTATACCTAACTCCTTGAATGCAAGTTCCGCAAATTCTTTTACAGTGTGGGTTTCGCCGGTCGCGATAACATAATCCTTCGGGGTTTTCTGCTGAAGCATGCGCCACATGGCTTCGACGTATTCTTTCGCGTACCCCCAATCTCTTTTTGCGTGGAGATTCCCCAAGTATATGCGATCTCTTTTTCCCGCGGCAATTTCGATTGCTCCCTGGACTATCTTTCTTGTGACAAAACTCTCTCCGCGTCTGGGAGATTCATGATTGAACAATATTCCAGAACAGGCAAACATATTGTATGCTTCCCGGTAATTTCGCGTCATCAAGTGCGCGTATAATTTTGCGACGCCATAAGGGCTCCGAGGGGAGAAAGGAGTCTCTTCGGTTTGGGGAAAGTGGGGCGGGTTGCCAAACAATTCGCTTGTGGAGGCTTGATAGAATTTTGTTTTTCCGCTCAATCCGGCAATCCGAATAGCTTCAAGGATTCTCAAGACTCCAAGCGCATCGGTATTGGCGGTGTATTCTGGCGCTTCAAAAGAGAGGCGTACATGACTTTGTGCGGCAAGATTGTATATCTCGTCAGGCCTTACTTTG
>JACOUK010000013.1 GCA_016177905.1 Candidatus Spechtiibacteriota bacterium
GCCAAGCTTCGTACATTAATGGAAGAGTCGGAAGTAGATGCCCTTGTTCTTCAAAGAGACCAAAAAGTGGAAAGCGCAGATGCGTTCTATATATCTGGGTTCACCGGATCAACTGCCGTTTTGGTAATTACGCGGGAGAATGCGGTTTTTATCACTGACTCGCGCTATACCGAACAAGCTCGTCAGGAAGTTCACGGCTTTGATATCTTCGAGGCAAAAAACCTCGTACACTTATTCGAAGAACTCGTCCCTAAAGCTCTTGGAAACGCGGTTCGAGTTGGTCTTATGCGCGCAGAGACTCTTTTGAGGTTTGACCATCTCATGAAGGAAAAGCTTCCTTTGCTTGAAATTGTGGGCTTGCCTTCTCTTATTGAAAGCATCCGGCAAGTGAAAGACAGCGAAGAGATGCGTCGGATCATAGCCTCTGTCAGGGCTACCGAGCAAGCGATCAGGCATGCCATATCTTGCATTCAGCCGGGAGTTTCGGAGCTCGACATCGCGGAGGCTTTTAGATCGGCGTTGCCAAAGGGTTCAAAACTTGCGTTCGATTCGATTATCGCAAGCGGCGAGAGATCAATTCTTCCTCATGGCCTCGCGTCAGAGAAAATTATCGAGATGGGAGATGTGGTTCAGCTTGATGTAGGGTGCATGCTCCACGGTTACGCTTCAGATCTCTCTCGCGTTGTTGTATGCGGAAAAGCGAGTCCGGAACAGAAGAGGATGCATCTTGCGCTCGTAAGGGCAATAGATGGAGGGTTAGGATTCTATCTGCCGGGTTGTAAAACAGACGCGGCCTATAAGCGCGCGCTTGAGATTCTTGATTCTCAAGGATACGGTGACGATAAGTTCGGCCATGGCTTGGGGCACGGCATAGGACTCGCCGTACACGAATATCCTGCCGTTGGAACAAGGCCACGGGGTACCCCGCAAGATATTTTCGAGGTCGGGCATGTGGCGACAATCGAGCCGGGCGTCTATTCCAAAAAATTGGGCTTCGGTATGCGCATAGAACTCGATGTCGAGATTACCCTCGGTGGCCATAAGATTTTAGACAAATTGCCCTGGAGGAAACTCGTCGAGACAGATAAGCTATAAGTCCCTAAATGGGACTTTTTTGTTTGGCGAGCTAAGCTCGCCATAACCGAGCTAAGCTGTTCACCCCACGCGCATATTGTGGAAAGTTAATTGACGATTTCTTTGATTTTTGCATACTTTGGGAACGTTCGCAACTTCTCAAGCGGCGTAAGATAATCGTTGGCTTGGTTTTCGCGCTCGTTGTTGTGGTAGTGAAGGAAGTCACGAAACTTTCGTTTAACCGAGTTAAGATCCGTAAATGTTTCTTGCTGCCAGAAGTCGTTCTCGGCAGTTAGGTGAAACCGTTCGATCTTGCCATTCTGCGCAGGTTTGCCTTTATCTATGAGGTAATGAATGATGTCGTTTCGAGCACACGCAAGATCGAAGGCGTGCAGTCGCGGATGCGACGGGTCAGAACTTTTTTGGTAGCCGGTGTAGTAGTTGGTGAAGGTGGAATGGTTGTCGGTCTGGACGCCCAGCACGGAGAATGGCGACCGTCTCACCACTACTTCAAGAAACCTCACTGACTCATAGTTTGATTGTATGGGATAGATCTCTCCCAGGACGATGCCCGTGACATATTCAATGGCGTCGTATTCATAAAACCAGCATCCTGCAACGTTTTTAACCCCATACTTCACGTCCATCTGCAGAAGTTCACCAGGCTCATGGATGCGGCATTTGTCAGCCCGCTCCTTCTTGGGCCGACGTCTTTTCCCTTTTGGTATTAACCCGTCGTGGCGCAAAAACTTTCCGATACCTGACGGAGAGGCAACGATGCTATATCGTTTAGCTAACCTACGGGCAATCACGCCCGGACCAAGGTGGCGTCGCTCCCGCTCCAAGCCCTCGCGGCGAATGGCGCGAATCGTTTCTTTCACCTCCCTTGGATACTCATTCGGATGTGTTTTTGCAGCTCGGCTTTGATCGGCGAGTGCCTCGATGCCGCCTTTGGTAAAAGCAACTTTCCAATTGTATACCGTATTCTCATGAACTCCTGCCAACTCGGCCACTTTCCATGCCGGCATTCCTTCTTTGAGATTAAGTTTTAAAAACTCATATCTTCTCGTCATTTTGCATTGTGGACAATATTTCATATGGCCTTATTCTAAGCCATATTTCCACAATATGCGCGTGGATAGCACCGCGTTTTGTTGACACTTCTAATATCAAGCGTTATCAAGGAGGATATTTCTGCACCCACGCTGATTAAAAAATTTATTGGAGCGGCAATTATGTCTTCGGGCATTTTTATTCTTTTAAGGTAATATTCTCGATTAAAAATTTGAATGCGACCCACAATATACTTTTTTACATAACGCACGATCGTGCGTTATGTAAAAAAGGTAGCATAGTTTAAGTAGGTAACTTTTGCAAAAACAAAAAATTTGATACAGTAAATTTAGAGTCGGTCGAAGCGCTTTTGACAATAGGAGGTGGCTATGCGTAGTGTGAGAGCGTATAAAGTCAATCCCGCAGAGCATATTCTGACTGTGAGTATTGCGGATACCGACGAGGTGTTTCTTCTTCATATCGGCGAGACAGAGATGAACGCCTTGATGGGAGAGCCGGGCTCATACGCGACCGGATATCATCTGAATGTCGCGCTGATCGAGGCACTTGGCGCGGCGCTAGATCGCATTGTTCTTCACGACTTCAAAGAGGGTCTTATTCACGCAACGCTCGTTATTGTGAGGGAAGGGGTTTTCGATGAGGATCCCATCGAAGTTGGCGTCGGGCCAGGTTATGCTCTTACGCTAGCAACTTTGGCAAGAGTGCCTGCCTAC